>DAOVVZ010000377.1:0-2975 GCA_030636915.1 Methylomarinum sp.
AGAAAAAAAATCTGTGCCATCAATAATAGCGTTAACAGAAGCTCTAAGTCAGTTAATACCTCAGGATACCTGGTTAACTCACCTTAAATTTAATGATGCGCAGTTGCAAATTCAAGGTAAATCACCTACTGCATCAGCATTGATAGGCTTATTGGAAGCATCTCCATTATTTAGTAATGCTCGGTTTGTATCGCCTCTGACTCAAGATAAAAAAACAGGAAAAGAGCGCTTTCAAATCAGTGTTAATGTCAATGTTCAAGAGGTTGAAGATAATGGGTGAGCCTATGTATCAGCGATGGATAGCACTCGGTTTGTTGGTGGTCGCTTTGTTATTGGTTCTGTTTGTCGCCATAATACCGCTGGTTTCTACAGGGGTAGATTATCATGAGCAAAAACAGACATTAATTTTTAGGTTACAGCGTGCAAAAAAAATTATAGCCAGAAAGGATCGTGTGCAGCAGGATATTGAAGCAATAAAACAGCAATACCAAAGCCAAAATTATTTTAGTACGCATACTACTGTTGCACTCGCTTCCGCTGATTTACAGCAGTTTATTAAATCAGCTATTTCTCAAGCTGGCGGGCAATTAACCAGTACGCAAGTGTTGCCCAGTAAAAATGAAGATGGCTTTAATAGGGTAACGGTTAAAGTTAGGATGACCGGGGATATAGAAGTTTTGAGAAATGTATTGCATGAGATAGAGTCCTCAGTGCCCGTTATGATTATCGATCAGATAGATATACGTCCAGTACGAGGCAAACGTAATCGTAAAACGCGAAAAATACAGCCCAGTAATAAGCTCAACGTTAATTTTCAGGTGACAGGGTTTCTGAGGGACGACCATGATGAATAATCAAGGGCTAAAGTGGTTGGCTGGAGCATGCGGATTAATGCTCATGGTTTTATTAATGGAATGGATGATTTTTGGAGCTTCTGAAAGTCAATCGATTGAATTATTGGAAAATATAAAAGAACCACAAACTACAGAAATGGAATTGCCAAAATTAGGCCTTGATAAGCAGTCAGCAGAAAAGTATATATCTATGGTGGAAAATCCATTATTTATAGAAGGTCGGAATCCGGTGCCTGAGGATGAGCCCAAAATTACTAGTCAGGTAGTTAGTAAAATAGATGATTTGGGCTTAGTCGGGATTTATTCGGTAGATGATCAAATAGTAGCGCTTTTTACACAAAAAGGTAGTGATAAAAAGTCTTTGAAGAAAGTAGAGGGCGATGATATTTCGGGCTGGTTGGTAAAAGAGATCCGCCTCGATAAGGTTATTTTGGAACAAGCAGGGAAAGAAGAAATTATTGTATTAAGAAGTCCTAAGCCTAAACATAAAGTACAGGCTAAGGCAAAGAAAAAACCGGTTGCTAAACTCAATCCTTTTACACAAAAAATAATAAATTAAAAATCTAAAAAAAACAGCATGATTAATAGCAAAAGATGTATTTTCTATATTTTATTTTTGAGCTTACCTATTTCAGGCTGTGAGTTAATAGGTCCAAAGTTACATGAAAAGATTCCTTTAGACTTAATAGAGAAAATTGATGACGTTGAATCTCCCGATGTCCTTTATCAGGAGTTAAGTAATATAAAACAAGATGTAGGTGGCGAACGAGAAAAAATAGAACTGTACCCTGGAACGGGACAATTTGTTGCTACCAAAGTTAAATACACACCCGCTAAATCTTTGACAGAAGGTGAGTATCGTTTGAATTTTGATGATGCAGATTTGAGTGAAGTGGTTAAAGTCATTTTAAGTGACATTTTAGCTGAAAATTATCTGTTAAGTCCTAAAGTGACCGGTAAAGTGACCTTACAAACCTCTCGGGCATTAAATAAGAGTGAATTACTGCCGACATTAGAAATGTTATTAGAAATTAATAATGCCACTTTTGTATATCGTGAAGGGCTTTATCAAATAAAACCAAAGACTGATGCTCTCAATGGAAGTGCTTTTTCCGCATATACCGAATATAAACAAAAAATTCCTGCAGGCTACCAAGTTAGAGTCATACCCGTTAGAAATGTAGCGGTTGATGAATTGGCCGAAATTATCAAGCCATTAATGCAAGACAAAAGTATTCTGCATATTGATAGCAAGAGAAATATGATGCTAATTGCTGGTACTGCATCTGAGTTGGTGCATGCTATGGATATGGTTGATGCATTTGATGTCGATGTGATGAAGGGGCGGTCATTCGGCTTGTTTCCATTACAAAATGTGGATGCTGTCAAGATGATTGATGAATTAGAGCAGGTGTTTAACAAGCAAAGTAAGGATTCGGGTAAGGCTTTTTTTCAGTTTATGGAAATTGAGCGTTTAAATGCCATCCTCGCAATTACCCAGCAATCTAAATATTTAAAAGAGGTGGAGCGCTGGATATTAAGATTAGACCGAGCTAATACCTCGGCAGGCGGTGGCGTGACAGTCTATAGAGTGCAGCATGTCGATGCAACAACGCTAGCGACAACATTAAATGAAATTTTTAGTCAGGGTGGGCAGAAAAAAACCTCCGCTTCAGTCGCTTCGGGTCGAAAAATAGTTGAAGTCACCAATAAAAAGGCAAAAGGTACACCGTTTGCTCAAAAAGCTAAAAATAAAAATATATTTTCGATAGCAGATGTAGGTGATGTTCGAATTATTGCCGATGAAATTAATAATGCATTAATTATTGTTGCAACGGCACAGGATTACGCAGTGATGCTTCAAGTGATTAAACAGCTGGATGTGATGCCGTTGCAGGTGTTGATTGATGCCACCATTGTGGAAGTGACTTTAACCGATGAACTAAAATATGGGATTAAATGGTTTTTAAGTCATAATAATGGCGGCGAGAATGCGATTAGTTCAAATCAGGGGGAGTTTTTTACCGATGCCCTTGCTACTGCAGCTGGCGGCGCATCAGGCGGCTTTGGCTGTGCTTTTATTAGTGAGTCGGGTGAGATTGGTGGGGTATTGGACGCTGC
>DAOVVZ010000010.1:0-11513 GCA_030636915.1 Methylomarinum sp.
AATTCCTTTTTAGCAGAGGATGAGAGCAGTCTTTCAGCCAAGATAAATAAGTTTTTATGTTGGCTATCCATTAAGGCATCATCCGTTTCATAGTATTTTTGCCAAACAAAATGACTCATACTGCCTAAAGCAGGTTTGATATTTAAACCATCTTTTTGACGATGCAGAGCAATATTTTCCGGTGTTTTTTTATCACTGATTTTGTAAACAAAGTTTTTTCTTGCCTGGTGATATGCCTCATTACCATAAAAATTAGCATGCATTTGAGTCAATTCAAATTGTCGATATGAGGCGAGTGCTTTTGTTGCCTCATCAAAACAACGGGTTTCAGCTTTTTCTTTTAATGTTTTTTGTAACAAGTCTTTATCTGCAACATAGGTATTAGCTAAATGTGTTATTTGAGCAGTGAATATTTTATGATTTCTATCTAATACTTTATCGATTAACCCCATATGCCATGCCTTTTTGGCACTAACAGGCAATCTTTGTTCTTCGGTTAAAATCGCTGCCATTTTTTCACCAACTCGTTTCGGTAATAAATACGTCCAATATTCAGAACCAAAAAGCTGACCCATATTCTTATAATGCGGATTTAAAATGACACCTTCTCTAACGAACACCTTATCTGTTGCCAGAGCAAGTATCGCACCACCCGCACCTGCACTGCCTGCAACTGCAGAAATCGTCACTTTATCGAGAGTATTAATAATTTGCAGAATAATGTCATTAATGGCGTTAATATTAAGCCATGATTCTGCTGCAGGGTCGTCAGCAACTTCTATATGATTAAGATGAATCCCGTTTGACCAGCACTCTTCTCCACCCATTAACACAATCACATCAACATCCAGAGTGGTGACGTGTTGATAAACAGAAAGTAACTGCTGGCATTGGTCTGTACTCATGCCACCATTATGAAAAGGTGAATAGATGTAAGCAATTCTATTTTTCGTGTGATACCAGACTTCTTGACAGGGAAGTTGCTGTCCCTCATGAGTGTAATCAATATCGATATAATTTATAGATTTAGATAATAAACCACCCAACATTGAAGTTGAGTTATTAGCCGGTGGTAAATAATCTTTTAAAACATAAGTGGCAGGCAATTTAATCCTTTTTTCTCCAGAAGCTAATTTTGGCTTTAAATGACCTATCCAAATTGCACCATCTACGGTTGCTCTACAAATAGCGTGATTCGCCGTTGCAATAATTTCTCCAGCTTTCCCTGTTAAGTTTTCTTCTTTATGAGCATTGTATAAAAATACTGGTTGTCCATAGATTTCATCTAATACACCAGGACTGCCATCAGCCGCATGAAGATGTCTTAAAATTTCATCAGTTTTTTGTTTTTTCCAATCGATAGCACGGTCTTTTTGCTTCATCGTTGCTTGTAATTGACCTTTAACCTTCGGATTATTGTAATCCAGTGCTGTAGGTTTGAAGTCAGGGGCATCAAAATACGTGAGCACTTCCCATAAACAGTCTACAGCACCTTGTGTGACTTCGCGGTTAAACAAACTGCTTTTGCTTGTATTTCGCATGGGAAAGGTTTTCTTTGCCCATATGTCTCCCATATCCATTTCTTCTTGAGCTTCCAGCAAGGTCACGCCCCATTCAGTTTCATTATTTTGAATCGCCCAGTCTAGCGAAGAGGGACCTCTGTCACCCTCAATACCAGGATGAACAATCAGGCATTTATAATTATCATAGATTTCAGCCGGAATTTTTTGGGTTAGAAAAGGACAGATGATTAAATCAGGCTTAAATAATCCCACGCCTTCCAATAGTTGTGGAATATCGCCATGGTGTAATTCGACTGAAACGACATAACCTGCATCATCAAGTTCAGTATAAAACCGTTGAGTTAGGCCAGAGAAAGCCGTTGACATTAATAAAATACGCATGATGCTTCTCCTGCATTTAATAGCTGGTATCTACGACATGAACCGGCTATTGATTAACGAGATGTATTAAAAATATAAACTTTTACACTTTGTGTATAAGTTCTAAATTGCTTATCCAATGTGCTACGGCACTTAAAAAAGGCCTATTTCTATTGAAACCAGTCAAAAGAGTTACGAATCCGAAAGGGTTAAAAAACCTTGTTTACAAGGGTTTATTCTTTCCATTACCGGAAACCGATTGTCCAAATCGTTTTCGGTAATCTCTTGGGTTGATGCCAAGTTGTCGCAAAAAAGCTCGGCGCATATTTTCGGGATCCTTGAAACCGGAACTATCGGCAACGCTATCGATAGGAAACTTTGTCATTTCCAATAAATTCCGGGCGGAGTCTATCCGTACCATCTCCACAAATTTAGCTGGAGTTATACTTGTTTCAGAGAAAAATAATCGGGAAAAATTGCGCGAACTCATCGACATGCGTTCGGCAAGTATTTCAACTCTCAGGTCCTCGTCTGGATGCTGCATAATCCATGATTGTAAATCACGAAGATCGGGCCGATTTGACGCCTCTCTGGTTAGGTAGCTGCTAAACTGGGATTGCCCACCGGGTCGCTTAAGATATACAACCAGATATTGTGCGACGGCCAAGGCTAGTTTTTGCCCCCAGTCGTCTTCCACCATCGCCAAAGCCAAGTCAATACCTGAAGTTATACCCCCAGAAGTGAGGACATTACCCTCTTTAACAAATATTCGATCTGGTTCAATATTCACCAGTGGATATTTTTCGGCTAACTCGTGACAATAGTCCCAATGAGTGGTTGCTTTACGACCGTCAAGCAAGCCGCTTTCCGCTAGCAAAAAGGCTCCTGTGCAAACGGAAACAAGCCGATCGACCTTGGGGGCCATATCTTTAATCAATTCCACAATCTGCGGGTTGGCTAGTACAACTTCTGGGTGGCCACCCGGAATCAATAAGGTATCGTAGATATCGTCAATTTGGTTATAGCTTTGATCAGCTATGATCTGCAAGCCGGACAATGTTGTCACCGGCCCCGCCTGTTCTGCAAATACCTTAACTGAATACACAGCATCTTGAATGATGCCTTCTTTTTGTAAACCTAAGTTGGCAAATGTAAAAACCTCATAAGGGCCTGTGATATCCAGAACCTCCGCACCTGGAAAAGCCACTATAGCGATATGCTTTATTGGATATTGAGTACTCATTGGTTATAGCCATTCGAAAGTATAAACAGAAATCTAAATGATTATTATTTTCTATTTTGATGGTTTAATATCATGCTCTTCTATCTGCTATTACACAATGTCAAATTTCCCTCAATTTCGGCCAAAATCGAATAAAAGCTTTTGTTGAAGAATCTGAATGGTATTTACTAGTAGTGTATTCAAAGCATTAGTCTTCTTGGAGAAGGTTTCATAACGTCACATAAATCGCAAGAAAATGATAGTTATGGGGAGGTATCAGTTAAGCAATAACCAATCATATAAATGATGAAAAGAGTGCAAAATTAAACCTCAAACTTGCCACTCAAACGTATTTGTCCTAAATTGCGGTAAATATGTCATGGTGCTAAAAAAACAATAAGCGTAAATTGAATCTAGGCAAAATACTTTAGATAAAAATTGATAATCAGCATTGCTGATAAATAATAAGTCGAATGCATTGAAATTAACGTTTGGACTTTTTCAATTATTTTAGGGTATTTGATTAATTGGTAAAAAAACAGAAGATAAGAGAATTATTTTGAATTGACTTTTTACCTCAATTGAAGCGCCCCTGGTTATCTGACTAATGAGGATATTATTATGACTACCTACAACAAGAGTTTTGAATTATCAATTAAAGATATCGATTTGATCGAGCGTTCGATGCGTTATCAAATCAGTCATTTAGCTCGTACAGAGGCTTCTGTACAAACTCTGGAGTCTATAGAAAACCATAACAAAATAATTGAGTTGATGAATGTGTTAAGCACATTTCATAACCAAAAAATATGGTATGGTCAGACTCACCATACAGGTGTACCACTTGGCTAATAAGATTTGGGAAAGTGGGTATAATTAATTCAGCCTTTTTATGGATGTTTCAACATGATCCTCTATGTCTACTAATGGTTCAGAGTGTGTGAAAACTCCAATTTTTCGGAAAGTGTCTCATATAACCCCCATTTTGTGAACGCTGAGATTGCCGATTTTGTGAATATTTGAATTTGGCTAATACTGTAATTGAAAAATGAAAATCCCTACCAATCAACTGCCAGGGATTGTATGGCCATGTTCGTTAATTGGGTTCGGTCATTCCCTACATTGGTGACTTCAATGTGCAACAATAAGATGATTTTCAACATCCACCGCTGTTTGCACGTTATAACCAAAATTTTAAAGATGTCTGATTAACTCTGAGTCAGGGTACATTATGCTTCTTCAATATCATCGACTAACTCACCTGATGCCGCTTCTTGTTGAGGCTCTTCTTCGTCTTTAGCTTCTTCATCAGGCGAAGGTTCTGGGTATTCAAATAGCTCTTCCATTTCATTTTGTGGATACAAAAAATTAACCAGAAATACAGGGATCAATAATAAAATCATTATCCCGACAGGGTTAAAGCCAGGATTTATTCTACCTGCTAACCAAAAAGCACCAAGGCTGGCTAAAATTAACACTGTAGTACTGGGTAATTTAATTTTTTTCATAAAAAGGCTATCGGCATTGTCAGGCTAATCTTAAATTTAAAAGGCTAATAAAGCATTCGATTTAAAATTAACCCAGAGTATTACACCTAATGAAATATCCAGTTCTTTAAGTGATTGAGGGGTGATTAATACCTGAAATAATTCTCCCGCTAAAATAGAGACTCTTATTTTCCCCTGCTCATCAGCAATTGCAGTTACTTTTCCTTGATATTGATTGCGCATACTAGAAATTAAAGGCCGTGTAGATAACACAATTTCATGGGGGTCGATAGAAACATGTTGATAATTCTGCTTGTTATCAGCCAATAGAATTTTAATTTTTCCTGTATCAAATTGCAGATCTTTAAGTTCACCTTGGAATACATTAATTAAAGGCGTATTAACTGAATTGCCCTTAACCAAAGAAATAACTTCATCAGCTATGGCAATACCTTGAAGACGGTTGTGGGTACTGAATATCAGGGTTTTTCCACAACATTTTACATAGTCATGAATGAATTGTTCTAATAGATACACACTACTGTGATCAAGATAACTAAAGGGTTCATCCATTAACAGCACATCGGGGTTGGTAATAATCGCACGGGCTAGTGCTACTTTTTGTTGTTCCCCTCCTGATAATGTTGTGGCCTTTTTTTGAGCAAGGTGAGCAACTCCCAGCTTCTCCAGTGAACAATTTATCAGTTCGCTACGATTATTTTTTATATGATGAAATTTAAGTGTAAGGTTAAGGTTATCAACAACCGAACCTCTAAGCATATAAGGTTTTTGTGGCAGAAAGGCTATACGCTTGTTGAATGCAGGAATAGTTTTCTGGCTAGCATTTTCAGAGAAAAATTTAATTTGTCCTTGTTGATTCTTTTGTAAAAATGCCAACAAATTAAGCAGGGTGCTTTTTCCACAGCCATTAGGGCCAATTAAGGCAGTTATTTTATTGGCCTGGATATTTAATTCAGATAAAGATAATGCCAGCGTTTCACCATAAGTATATTTAATATTACTTAGCTGGTATGCCTGTGCCATTGAATCGTTACCTTTGTCCATTGTCGTTTGCGCGATGAAACTCAAGTATACGACGAAAAATCAAAGGGTCTTTAATTAATGTAAGCTCACCTTTTTTAGCATTCAATTGATGTTCAATTCTTGAAAGCCAGAAACGCAAGGCGGTTAGTCTAAGAAAAATAGGTAAATGTCTGGTTTCATTTTCAGTTAATGATCTCACTTTCTGGTACCCCGATATCAGCGCATTAAATTTTTGAGGATTAATAGATGTATTTTCCATACACCAATCATTCACTGTTACAGCAATATCAAATATAAAAACCTCATTACAGGCGTTATAAAAATCTAAAATGCCACTGATTTTACCTTGATCAAACAACACGTTGTCTTTAAACAAATCCGCATGAATAACACCTTTAGGTAAATCTGGAAGTATATAGCTTGATTGATAATAAAGTTCAGACCTAATCAGCGTAATATCCTGCTTACTTAAACTGGGTTGGATTTCATTAAATACAGTCTGGCAGCCAGTCAGGTTATTGGGGTTTGTATTATCAATATTCGTTTGCCTATGTTGATGTAATTGTGCTAAAAACTCACCTATTTCACAGCATTGGTCTATTGTTGGGTTATTGATAGAATGGCCGGGTAAGCAATTAAATATTGCCGCAGGTTTGTCTTTTAAAGTACTTAGCTGATCACCCGAAATATTTGCTTGAGGCTTTGGGACTAGGAATTTAGTATTTGCTAGTCGATCTAGCAATAACAAAAACTTGGGGACTTCTGATGTTATTAGTGATTCATATATGGTTAAGATAAAATTACCTTTTTCTGTCGTCACAAGATAATTGGTGTTTTCTATACCTGCTTGAATACCGGAAAAATCGATTAATTCGCCTAAGGAATAGTTTTTTAAAAATAATTTTAATTGCGACTGGCTAATGCTGGTGTAGACGGACATGAATAATGATAAACCTGAAAAATTAACTGTCGCGAAATTATAGCGCAACGCGCTTGCATGCTCCTTTTTAACTGACCAACCACACAAGAGAATACATCATGACTGAACATCGAATTATTAACCAGCTTGATGAGTTAATTAACATTGGTATTGCCATTTCCGCTGAAAAGAACCCTGCAAAACTATTGCAAGATATACTGGTAGGTGCCATTAGAATTACTGGAGCTGATGGAGGAACGCTATACCTTGTAAAAGATAATGAGATGTCTATGGAAATTGTACAGTCCAAGTCTTTAGGGATATCGTTGGGCGGCATTTCAGGTAATTCAGTTGATATGCCTGCTATCCCTTTATTTATTGCCGATGGCAGTAAAAACAATTCAAATGTTGTCAGTTGTACCTATCATAAGAATACCCCTATCAATATCATCAATGCTTATACGGATGAAACATTTGATTTTTCTGGGACTAAAAAATTTGATCAATTAAATAACTATCGATCTCAATCTTTTTTAGCGGTACCAATGAAAAATCATGAAGGCGATACTATTGGTGTTTTACAGTTGATCAATGCAATAGATAAACCTTCCGGTGTTATCATCGCTTTTGATGAAATTTCTCAACGATTTACAGAAACCTTAGCCTCTTTTGCAGCCACTGTATTGACCAAACAGTATCTAATAGATGATTTAGAAGGTATGTTTGAGTCATTAATTCAGTTAATTGCTACCGCAATTGATGATAAGTCACCTTATACTGGCGGCCATTGCCGTAGAGTTCCTGCATTAACATTGCTTTTGGCTGAAGCCGCTCACAATAGTAATGAAAGCTATTTTAAAGACTTTTCGATGAACGATAAGGATCGCTATGAGTTAAAAATAGCAGGATGGTTACATGATTGTGGAAAAATTACCACACCTGAATATGTTGTTGATAAATCAACTAAACTGGAAACAATTTTCGATCGTGTTGAATTGCTTGAAACGCGTTTTGAAGTGTTAAAGCGAGATGCAGAAATTGCAATGCTTAAGCAAATAAATGCATCAGCTGATAACAAAGAGGTGATAGAAAAGTCCTATCTGGACAGAATAAGCCAACTCGATAATGATTTAGCTTTTATTAAGAAGGCCAATACTGGTGGGGAGTTTATGGATCAAGCAGACCAAGAGCGAATTATAGCGATGCGTGATCAGCACTGGATACTAACAAATGGCAGTGTTCCAGTCTTATCAAAAAATGAAGCCGATAACCTGACGATTGCCAGAGGTACATTAACCAGTGAGGAAAGAGGGGTTATTAATCATCATATTAATGCAACCATATCAATGTTAGATAAAATCAATTTTCCCAAGCACCTTATTAATGTACCTGAATATGCCGGTGGCCATCATGAAAGGATGGATGGCAAGGGTTATCCAAATGGTTTGAAACGAGAACAGATGTCAATTCAGGCTCGTGCCATGGCAATTGCAGATATTTTTGAAGCACTTACGGCAAAAGACAGGCCTTATAAAAAGGGCAAAACATTGTCAGAGGCAATAGCCATTCTGACGAAAATGAAAGAGGGAAATCATATAGATCCTGATTTATTTGATGTTTTTATTAAAGAAAAGGTCTATTTAAAGTATGCCAATGAGTTTTTGGATAATAATCAGATTAATATGACATAGGGGCGGTCTGAGAATTGAAAGCCTACTTGGAACCAATCACCCATTCATAGGTCGTAGACCACTTATTCACTACTTTAATATTTTCTCATTATGGACAATGTGCTCAAACCGTTGCTGGAATCGGCTAACCAAATTATTTTAGGTAAAGAGTTACAAATCAAATTAGCCGTATGTTGTTTATTAGCAAAAGGGCACTTGTTAATTGAAGATGTACCGGGAGTAGGTAAAACCACTTTATCGCATACTTTAGCCAAATTGCTGGGTTTGAATTACCAACGGATTCAATTTACTAGCGATATTTTACCTGCGGATATTATTGGTGCTTCAATCTTCGATGTAAAAGATAGTCAGTTTACCTTTCATCCTGGCCCATTGTTTAATCAAATGATTTTGGCTGATGAAATTAATCGATCCACTCCTAAAGCGCAAAGCGCCTTGCTGGAAGCGATGGAAGAACATCAAGTCACTGTTGAGGGTAAAACCTATAATTTACCTCAGCCTTTTTTTGTGATTGCCACTCAAAACCCCTCTCACCAAATTGGTACTTTTCCATTACCAGAATCTCAGTTAGACCGGTTTTTAATGCGGATTGAATTGGGCTACCCTGATCATCAGGCTGAACGCGCTTTGTTAGAAGGGCGTAGCCGCTACAGCTTAATTGAAACTTTATCTACTCAATTACAAACTGAGCAATTAGCAAGTATTCAACAACAAGTGACGGAAATACATGTCTCATCCGCGTTACTTGATTATCTGCAAGATTTAATCAATTACACCCGAGAATCAACGGATTATCATTGTGGCTTGTCACCAAGAGCAGGTTTAGCCTTATTAACAGCGGCTAAAGCCTGGGCGTATATGGATGGCAGAAAGGCGGTGTTGCCTGATGATGTACAAGCCGTATTACCTGCAGTTGCAGGACATCGTCTACGATCAGGTAGTACAGATTCCGAATCAATTGTTGCCCCCTTACTTAATAACGTTGCGGTTTCTTAAATAACGTGGGTTTAGAATTAAAACAACGCTTCAATTTAAGTCGTTTTATTAAAGGTGAAAAAGTCAGGCTTAAGCAGATCACATTAAACCATCGACGAATCTTTATTTTGCCAACTAAACGCGGCTTAGGCTTTGTGGTTTTAATTACTTTGTTATTGCTGATAGCTTTTATTTATAACAACAACCTGGCTTATTTGCTGAGTTTTTTATTGGCCAGTATTTTCTTTATTACTATCTTGCATAGCTTTAAGTCATTGGCTGGATTAGTGTTAACGCAGGGGCAGAGCCAGGCGGTGTTTGCGGGTGAATCAACAGGCTTTGAGATAGTCATTGATAATCCCTATAAAACTGAACGCTATAATTTACAAGCAAGCTTAGATAAGCACTTAGATTTTACCCTAGCCGAACAAGAAAAGAAGCGCATAATTCTTTATTCTGCGACATCTCGCAGAGGCTGGCATGATATTGAAACCGTCACCCTCTCTAGCACGTACCCATTAGGATTATTTCGTGCCTGGTCACCACTGCGTTTTTCAGCTAAGGCCTTAGTGTATCCAAAACCTAGTGCCATAGAGCGTGATTTTCCTGAAGCCGAGGGAAATAATGCACAAGCACTACAAAACAGTCTTTCACACAAAGGCAGTGATGATTTTTATGGACTTAAAGAATATCAGCGTGGGGATTCAATCAAACACATCCACTGGAAAGCGTTTGCCAAAGGACAAGGTTTATTCAGCAAGCAATATGCTGGGGATAACTTAACTGAATTATGGCTAAATTATGAACAAACCCCAGGACATAATGTTGAAGAAAGGCTAAGCCAATTATGTCGCTGGGTGATTGATGCAGAAAAGCTTGGATTACGTTATGGCTTTAGCGTTCCCGGCATCAAATTAAAGCCTAATCATGGTCAGGTGCATTATGACAAATGCCTGCAAGCATTAGCGTTGTTTTAATAACAATTAGCAAACGATGAATTCAGAACTTAAGCAACGAACCCTAATTTTTTTATTGGTTTCAATCGGCATGATTACCTTGCCGCATATTAATCATATTCCCCTGCCTTTATTTGCATTTTTTAATTTATTGTTAATTTGGCGATTTCTCGGTATATGGAAAGCAAATTATTTACCCAATAATGCATTGGTCTTTTTATTAACTGTCTCCGCATTAGCTTTGCTTTATACCCAGCATCAAGGGGTCTTAGGGCGAGATGCAGGAACCAGTTTATTTGTCACCGCATTAGGACTTAAATTACTGGAAATTAAAAAAGAACGAGACTTATATCTGATTAGCTATTTAGCTTTTATCGTAGCAACGTCTCAGTTTTTATTTCAACAAAGCCTGTTGATGGCAGGCTATATTTTATTTGTTTGCAGCGTTTTGCTGGCGACTTTAGTCTCAATTAATAGCTATAAACCCGAAACCATACCCGCCCTAAAAACAGCGGGGATTATTATTTTGCAAGCACTGCCTTTAGCGATTATTTTATTTATTCTTTTTCCAAGAGTAGAAGCACCTCGCTGGATGATGTTTGATGATAAACATACAGCAAAAATGGGCTTAAGCGATAGTTTAGAGCCAGGTTCAATTAGTCGTCTGGGGATGTCGGATGAGCTGGTTTTTAGAGTTAAGTTTACCGGTGATTTGCCGCCTTCAAAACAGCGCTATTGGCGTGGACCGGTTTTTTCTTATACCGATGGCAAACGCTGGACTGAAACTAAAAATCGGTTTTTTAAGAAATATTTAGATAAACCGAGCTACTCAGGATCAGCCTATCAATACACTTTGATGATGGAGCCGCAAGATAAAGACTGGGTGTTTGCATTAGATATGCCTACGACTTATCCGCAGTCTTTAAAGAAAAATGCACTTTATCAACTGATTAATAGGGATAACACGGGGGAGCGTGCCGAATATAAAATCAGCTCATCACCTCACTATAATACAGGCTATATCACCAAAACAGAGCGTAAAGATAACCTGCAATTGCCCGCTGAACCTTCAGAAAAAATCAGACAATTAGTCTCGCAACTTCAAGGCTTTGATCAAACTGCTGAGATTTTTATTCAAGCGGTTTTAGATCATTTTACGAATGAAAACTTCCATTACACTTTAATGCCGCCATTAATGGAGGACAAGCCGATTGAAACCTTTTTATTCGAAAGTCGCTATGGTTTTTGTAGTCATTATGCCACGGCATTCGTCTATTTAATGAGAGTTGCGGGGATTCCAGCAAGAGTGGTGGGCGGTTATCAAGGCGGAGAATTG
>DAOVVZ010000251.1:0-3902 GCA_030636915.1 Methylomarinum sp.
GGACTTCCTGTTGTAGGTGTGATTTCAGAAGTTGTTAATGAGGCGCAGCTAAAAAATAATCAATATAAATTTGCCAGGTATGTAGTTGCTAATGCCGTTTTATTATTGATGTATTCGGGTGTAATGTTGTTAGATATTTAAGTGATAGCTATTTTTTACTTTAAAGGCACAGAATTATGTTTAACATGTTAGATGAGCAATTACTTTTAGTATGTACAGGATGATATATTAATGAATATGTTGGAAAAAGCCCTTGAGAAAGCAAAAGAAAGTGAGATTCTAGCAGAAGAAGGGAATAACATTAATGTGGAAAATGAGGGCGTGGATACTTTAGTAAAACGTGACATTCCTATTGTTTCCTCACATGCTTCAGTGGATCCTGCTCCCTCTTTAAAGGATTCAATTAATAAGAAAAGGGGTGTAATAAAATTTGACTGGGATTATTTGCATGATAATGGCTTTATTCGCTTAGATGCTTCTCATAATAGAATTGCAGAAGAGTATAGAAGTATTAAGCGACCCTTAGTAGTCAATGCCCTTGGTGATAGAAAGAAAGATATAAAAAATTCAAATTTGATTTTGGTAACTAGTAGTATCCCTGGCGAAGGGAAAACGTTTACCTCAATTAATCTTGCTTTTAGTATTGCAGCAGAATTAGATAAAAAAGTATTGTTAATTGATGCTGATGTTGCAAAGCCGTCTATTTCTAAAGTTTTAGGATTTGAATGGGAGTTGGGCTTAATTGATTTTCTAGAAAATGATGATATGCCATTATCAGATATAATTTTAGAGACAGAGGTATCGGGTCTTCGTATTATACCTGCGGGTAAAAGTCATAAGTTTTCAACAGAGTTATTGGCCAGTAATAAAATGGTAGCACTCTCAAAACAATTAAGTGAAAGGTATTCTGATAGAGTGGTTATTTTTGACTCCCCACCTTTGTTAGCAACAACTCAGGCTGAGGTACTTGCATCTCAAATGGGGCAAATCATTCTGGTTGTTGCTGCCGAATCGACACCTCAAGCGTATGTTATGGAATCAGTTAAAAAATTACAGAGTTGTTCTGATGTCGTGCTGGCCTTACTGAATAAGGCACAAAGAAATCTCAATACTGGCTATTATGGCTACGGGCAATACTAGCAGATGGATAATATTATCATTAGAAATATATTATTTTGTTCTTTTCTATTATTGTTTAATGGCTCAGCCTGGTCTTTAAACTGGACTGTACGCCCAAGTTTAAATGTAGAGCAAATTTATTCAGATAATATAAGGTTGCAAAGTGCTGATCAAAAAAGCGCATTAGTAACCGAGGTAAGCCCAGGTATTTCACTTAATGGTAAGTCGTCTATAAGCACTTTTGATTTAAATTATCGAATGCAGAGTTTATATAATGCACAAGGTGATTCAGGGCTGGATATAAACAATCAACTACAAATGAATACGCTATATGAATTTGTTCGAAATAGATTGTTTGTAGATTCAAGTTCATCGATTAGTCAGCAGAATGTTTCTAATCGACGGATAGCAAGCGATAATATTTCGGGTGGAGATAGCAGTACTACAGTTTCTACTTTTAGGTTATCGCCTTATTGGACACCTCACTTCCAAAGTTTTGCTGATGGTGAATTTAGGGTTACCTATGACCGAGTTGAATCTGAAGGTGGTAATAGTACATTATCTACGACAAATTCATTAGCTCAAAATATCAGATTAAGCAGTGGTCGTGATTTTTCACATATTAGTTGGTCTTTAGCATTTAATAATAGTAATAGAAGTAACAGTGATGGTGAAGATGTTGATTTTCAGGACTCAACTGCCGAGATAAGATATGCACTTGGGCGTGAATTTAGTGTATTTGCACGCGGAGGACATAGCAGTAATTCATTTGCTAGTAACACTAGCAGCAGTCAAAATGGTATTTCCTATACTTTTGGAGGGCAATGGCAGCCCAGCCAGCGTTTTAGAGTAGAAGCTGGTTATGGTAATAACCGGTTTGTTACGGTTGAGTTATCTCCCTTTAATCGATTGCATTGGATAACAACCTATAGAAACAATGATATCGGTTTGAATACTGGGGATACATGGAATACTGCCTTGAATTATAATACGCGTCGGTCTATTTGGTCTTTGAGCTATTCTGAAGAGACAGTCACTACACAACAACTATTGTTAGAACAACAGATTTTTACAGTTGAAGATGTTTTTGGTGAGCAAGAAGATGATGTATTAAATCAACAGGTTTTATTTAATATTCAGCTGCCAACATTAACTGATGAAGTTTTTATTACCAAAACCGCTAATTTGTCTGTGTCATTTCGAACCGGGAAAAGCACACTTTCTGCTGATGTTTTTAAGACTTATAGAATCTTTGAATTGAGTGGAAATGAAGAAGAGGTAACTGGCATTTCAGGAAGTTGGAATTGGAAAATTTTTAGACGAAGTGATTTTTCACTTCGTTCTAGCTGGCAGAAAACAGAATCCGACGGCACTAATGCGTTCTCTGATAAGCAATTTAATATTTCAGCAAGAATAACACGTAATATTCTGTCTCGTTTAAATGGGAGTGTCGAGTACCGGTATGTTGATCAAAGTTCAGGCAACGATTTCAATAATTATTCAGAAAATAGAATTTCTGCAAACTTGTCATTGCAATTTTAATGTATAAAAGTTTTTACAAGTTTTCTGGCAACCCATTTCAGCTGAATGCTAATTTAGACTTTTTCTTTGATAGTGCGGGGCATAAAAGGGCAAAAGCTTATTTACGTTATGGATTGATGCAAGGTGAAGGCTTTGTTGTGGTGACAGGTATGCCTGGCACGGGTAAAACAATGCTAGTCAAAGAGTTATTCCAATCTCTTAAAAAAGATAAAGATATTATCATTGGCTTAATGGTTACATCTCAAGTAGGTGCTGAAGACACCTTAAGAGTACTTGCCACTGTATTTAATATTAAGTATAAAAATGATGATAATAAAGCCACTTTATTATCATATTTAGAAGATTTTTTTATAGAAAGTGCTCGTTTAGGTAAGCGAGTTCTACTGGTCGTTGATGAAGCCCAGAACTTACCTAAACAATCGATTGAAGAATTACGAATGCTTTCTAATTATGAATGGGAAGGCAAGGTTATTTTTCAAATATTTCTAGTCGGTCAAGAGGAGTTAGGACAGCTTTTATATTCGACAGGGATGGAGCAAGTAAAGCAACGGATTGTAGCAAGCTATCATTTAAAGGCAATGGATGCCGATGAAATTAAAAACTATATTATTTTCAGACTATCTAAAGTTGGTTGGTTAAATACCCCTAAGTTTTCTGAAGATGTCTTTGCTGAAATATACAGATTCACTCAAGGGATTCCACGGCGTATCAACACCCTTTGTGACAGACTTTTACTGTATGGTTATTTAGAAGAACTTTCAGATATAGATTTAGACAGTACTAAGCATGTAATCAGCGAAATCGAGGCGGACTATTGCACGCTTAAGGTTGATCAAAAAACTACTGAATATATTGTCCCTGCTTTTGATTTAACTCAAGAGCAGCGGATTAATGCATTAGAAAAACAAGTGGCTGATTTAAGTGTTGTGCTTGATAAGGAACGGGCATTATTACGCAAGGCAATTTTAATACAGTTAGATATGGATGACGTATACTCTAAAGGCTAGGTAAAGAGCAGTTTTATTCGTATAAAATATGTTGTTTTCTAAAGAATCGTTCCAAAGGTTACAATGCAAACAAAAATAATAATAAATGCAATGAGTGTAGATGTTGAAGACTATTTTCAAGTTTCTGCATTTGAATCACATATCAATAAAGGTGATTGGGATACTCTGGAGCATCGGGTTGAGAAAAATACCCATAGAATATTAGATTTGTTCGCAGAACATAATACAAAATCC
>DAOVVZ010000030.1:0-8367 GCA_030636915.1 Methylomarinum sp.
ATAAACAGATCATACAAGGCCATATTTTCCGACTTAACGACCACCGCCTTAAGCAAATCTGGATCAATCGATGTTTTCCATTCCATTTGATCCATACTATTAGCAAACATTTGATTCACTGAAACTTCCGTTTGCTTAACACCTTCCATACGCCACAATCCATCACCCAAGAAAGACGCTTTATTTACTTGACTCATTAACTCTAAGCCTCCTTGCTCATTAAGCTCATAAATATAGACATCTGACAACTCAGATTTATTCTTAATTTGCCGTACATTAATAAACTTTTTATCTTCTCTTAACCAAAGTCCATAACGAGATCGCATTACAACCTTATCATTTTGAGCCGTTGTTTTTATTAATTGTGCTGCACGCTCTGCCTCAGGCGCAACAAACTCACCTACCAATACAGCAACAACGACTAAAATAACACCTGCAGACATGACCGCTTTTATCACCCAAAAAACAGACAAGCCTGCCGCTCGCATCGCCACAATTTCTCTGTTATTACCCATTGCCCCAACAACAAAAAGACTACCTAACAAAGCCGCCGAAGGGATTAGCTCATAAAACACCCTAGGTGAAGTTAAAGCTAAATACAAAAATATTTCTTTTAAGCCGTATCGCCCTGTACCAAGGTCTTTTAATTCATCACTAAAAGTAAATAAATTAAACAGTGTTAATAGTAATATCAGGGCCACCGCCGAACCTTTTAACACTTCTCTTACGATATAGCCTGTTAAAACACTCACGCCATACCTCGATGCTTAATTCTCAGCATAATCCACTGTACACCATACAACCGTATCAATAAGATGCCACCCAAGATAAGTAATAATAAATACACGCCAAAATAACCTAATGATGCTGGTATTGTTTCGCTTACGACCCAGCTATGACTAACCCGTTTTAAATTTCCATAAACAAAATAAATAGCAAATGCCACAACCAAACTGCCGTAAACCCCCCCTCGAGGCGAAAGTTTAGCTAAAGGTACTGCCAACAGACTTAAAAAAATAACACCCAAAGGAATT
Source organism: Methylomarinum sp. (assembly GCA_030636915.1). Taxonomy (GTDB): domain Bacteria; phylum Pseudomonadota; class Gammaproteobacteria; order Methylococcales; family Methylomonadaceae; genus QPIN01. The sequence continues at coordinate 1,035 of DAOVVZ010000030.1, forward strand.
GATAACCTTGATTGAATTTCTGCCACATCATGTAGCTTCTCAGAAACCCACAATTGATCACTGGGTATTGCTTCCCTGTCCTGATTTAAAAGCGTTTCTTTCTTTTCTATTCGCACAGCATATTCATCAAACTTTTCTATAATAAAATCCATCTCACCTGGCACTCCCTGAACTCTCTCTCCTTGCTCTAACACTAGATACAAGCCTCCAGGTAAATTTTCCATCCGTCCATACTTGGCATTTACAATGCCTAATTTACCTCCCGCTCTATTTTGCACAAAAACATTATGCATACGTTTGTCTGAATCTATATCTTCTGTATAAAAAACCAAATCACCATGACTATATTCACTAAACCTTCCAGCAGCAATCCCTCTAATATCAGCCACTTTCTGATCTTCATGCATTAAAAGACTCATTTTAGCTTCGGCCCAAGGTGTAGCAACCATCGACATCCCTGCTGCAATGATAGCGAGAGCAAAAACCAATAAGACCACAGCCCTATAAATCACAAAAACCCCTCCACCAGCCGATGCAACTGCTGACATTTCTTGGTCTCTATACATACGTCCTAACACCATTAATATGGCCATAAAGACAGCTGCTGGTAAAAAAGCTCCCATTGCCACGACAATCTTTAAGCCTAAAATGCTTAAAACGGTTTCATTAGAAATACTGCCTTCAATTGCTTTAGCTAATACCTTAATAAATTTACGACTTACAATAATAATCACAATTACCGACAATACTGCCAGCACTGTTTTGCTTAAATCGCGCATAATCATCTTATCTAAAACTGAAAGAAACCGATAAGACTTCACTTTATCTTTTTTTTTCATCGCAATGCTCAAGCGACCCACCTTAAAAAACTCATGTATAATCTATCCAATTCATTCTCTTAAATTATTCTCTTTACAGATACCTTTATGGACTATTCTATAGAAACCTTAGCTTTAGACAAACTACAAACTGATTGCATTATCATTGGTATTTATGAAAACCAGCAACTTAGCCCATCAGCAACAGCAGTAGACAAGCTAACCCAGGGAATCATCACTCAAATAATTAAGCGTGGAGATATCAAAGGGGAGAATTCAGACACTCTATTAATTAACTATATTCCAAATAGTACTATACCCCGTATTTTGCTGGTTGGAATGGGTAAACAAGAAGCACTGACTGCAAAGCTTTATCGCAAAGCACTTGGTGCAGCTATATCAGCCATTAAAACAGCAAAAATAAAATCTGCCAGCTGTAGCTTGGTTGATATCGCTGTTAAAAACAATGATGAGCAATGGAAAACTCGCCAAATTGTTGAAGTTTTTAATGATGCCTTTTACCAATTTGAACAAACAAAAAGCAAAAAAGAATCAAAAGTCGAATTAGAATCCATTCAAATTCTAGTGACAGATACAATCAAGCCCAAAGCAAACCAAGGATTAGCACAAGGCATTGCAATTGCTAAAGGCATAGACCTAACCAAACTTCTTGCGGATCTACCCGGCAATATTTGTACCCCGACTTACCTTGCTGAACGCGCTAAAATTATCGCCAACAACTCAGCAAAAATGGATATTGAAGTCCTGGAAGAAAGTGATATGGAAGCCTTAGGCATGGGCTCTTTTCTATCGGTCTCTCGTGGCAGTCGCCAACCAGCAAAGCTCATAGTATTAAACTATCAAGGTGGTGCTAAAGACAGTAAACCGATTGTACTTGTTGGTAAAGGTTTAACCTTTGATGCCGGTGGTATTTCATTAAAACCTGGTGCGGGTATGGATGAGATGAAATACGACATGTGTGGTGGCGCAAGTGTTTTAGGTACTTTACAAGCCGCAGCTGAAATGAACTTAGCCATTAATATTGTGGGCATCGTACCTGCTTCAGAAAACATGCCTGATGGTGACGCCAACAAACCGGGCGATGTACTAACCAGTATGTCTGGACTAACTATTGAAGTATTAAATACCGATGCTGAAGGCCGTTTAATACTTTGTGATGCTTTAACTTATGCAAAAAAATTTAACCCTGAGGTTGTGATTGATTTAGCCACTTTAACTGGCGCATGTTTGGTTGCTTTAGGCAGAGTCCCTAGCGGCTTATTAGGTAATGATGACGCATTATGCAACGATCTAATCGATGCCAGTGAAACAGCTTGTGACAGCTTATGGCGCTTACCTATTTGGGAAGAATACCACGAGCAACTAAAATCTAATTTTGCAGATTTAGCCAATATTGGCGGTCGTGATGCAGGTACTATTACTGCGGCCTGCTTTCTATCTCGCTTCACCGAAGACTATCGCTGGGCGCATTTAGATATTGCTGGAACAGCATGGCGTTCAGGTGGTGCTAACAAAGGTGCAACTGGCCGTCCAGTGCCATTATTAAGTCAATACTTAATTAATAGAGCCAATGGCTAACGCAAGCTTTTATATATTACCGTCTCGGTCAACACCGGCACGGTATTTATATGCCTGTAAACTGATTGAAAAAGCCTACCGTCTTGGGCAATTTTGTTATGTCTATACTGACTCCCAGCAACAAAGCCAACAGTTAGACGACTTACTTTGGTCATTTAGAAAAGGTAGCTTTATACCGCATCAAGTTTATAACGATACAGTACCTGAGTTTGAACAAACAGTTTTAATTGGCGACCAAGCTGCTCCAGAAAACTGGCAAAAACTGATTATTAATTTATCAACACAATACCCTGATTTTTTAACGGAAACCACACGGGTATTGGAAATATTAGATGATAATGACGCTGTAAAACAAGCGGGAAGACAACGTTTTCGTCAATATAAAAAAGACGGACTTGAAACCACAAGCACTCAGGTATAAGGCAGACAGCTTCCAAAGATTTACATACATCACTCAATTATTTATAGCGGACTGAAATTCGCTCTACTACAAACGAATATAGAACCATCCATGGAAAAAACATACGCGCCCCATTCAATCGAACAACGCTGGTACCAAACCTGGGAAGAAAAAGGCTATTTTGAAGCGAAGCCTGAAGGTGAATCTTATTGCATTATGATTCCACCACCTAATGTCACCGGTAGTTTACACATGGGACACGCGTTTCAAGACACCATCATGGACGCCTTAAGTCGATACCATCGCATGAAGGGTTTTAGCACCTTGTGGCAACCAGGTAGTGATCATGCAGGGATTGCCACTCAAATGGTGGTTGAGCGTTTAGCCAATGCCGAAGGCAAAACTCGCCATGATTACGGCCGTGAAAAGTTTGTCGAAAAAATCTGGGAATGGAAAGAAGAATCAGGCGGCACCATCACCAAGCAACTACGCCGCATGGGTTCATCTTTAGATTGGGAAAAAGAACGTTTCACTATGGATGACGGTATGTCTGATGCCGTACAAGAAGTATTCATCAAACTACATGAAGAAGGCTTGATTTACCGTGGTAAACGCTTAGTCAACTGGGACCCTGTCTTACACACTGCTGTTTCTGATTTGGAAGTATTATCCGAAGAAGAAAATGGCTTTATGTGGCACATGCGTTACCCACTATCCAACGGTTCAGGACACTTAATTGTTGCCACCACACGCCCTGAAACTTTATTAGGTGATGCGGCAGTCGCCATTCATCCCGATGATGATCGTTACAAACATTTATTAGGTGAATTTGTTGAGCTGCCTTTAACTGGTCGGCGTATCCCTATTATTGCCGATGAGCATGTCGACCCTGAATTTGGCACCGGTTGCGTAAAAGTAACTCCCGCGCATGATTTTAATGATTATGACGTATGGACCCGCCATAGAGAGTTATCTGCCATTCAAGATATGCCGCACGGTGGTCTCATCAATATTTTTACTGCGGACGCCACAATTCGCAGCAATGAAGAAGATGAAAAACAACTGATCCCTGAAAAATATATTGGCATGGATCGCTTTGATGCCCGTAAACAAATGATTGCTGATTTAGATGCACAGGGTTTACTTGAAAAAATTGTTGATCATAAATTAATGGTGCCACGCGGTGATCGCTCAAATAGTGTGATTGAACCATTCTTGACTGATCAATGGTACGTCAAAGTCGCACCCTTAGCCAAACCGGCAATAGAAGCCGTAGAAAATGGTGACATTAAATTTGTGCCTGATAACTGGAAAAACACTTATTTTGAATGGATGCGTAATATTCAAGACTGGTGTATTTCAAGACAAATCTGGTGGGGACACAGAATCCCCGCTTGGTATGATGATGAAGACAATATTTATGTCGGACGTTCTGAGCAAGAAATTCGCGAAAAACACAATCTTGCAGCAGACTATCCACTAAGACAAGATGAAGATGTTTTAGACACCTGGTTCTCATCTGCTTTATGGCCTTTTTCAACCTTAGGTTGGCCAGAAAAAACGCCTGAATTGGCTCAACATTACCCAACCAGTGTTTTAGTCACGGGGTTTGATATCATTTTCTTCTGGGTTGCCAGAATGATCATGATGGGGCTTAAATTCCAAGGTGAAGTACCGTTTAAAGAGGTTTATATTCATGGTTTAGTACGTGATGCCGAAGGACAAAAAATGTCCAAATCAAAAGGCAACGTACTTGACCCGATTGATTTAATTGATGGCATTGATTTAGAAGCCTTAGTTGAAAAACGCATGGCTGGCATGATGCAACCGCATTTACAAAAGAAAATAGAAAAAGCCACTCGCAAGCAATTTCCTGATGGCATTCCTTCTTTTGGTACCGATGCCTTACGTTTCACTTTTGCCTCATTAGCATCAACAGGTCGTGATATACGTTTTGATTTAGCTCGTACTGAAGGCTACCGTAATTTCTGCAATAAATTATGGAATGCTGCACGTTATGTACTAATGAATACTGAAGACCAGGACAATGGTTTATCAGATGCGCCTTGTGAATACTCACAGGCAGATTTATGGATCACTTCGCGTTTAAACCAAGTTATCACAAGCACCAGTGAATCAATTGAAAACTACCGTTTTGATTTAGCCGCACAAGCACTTTATGAATTTACCTGGAACGAGTACTGTGACTGGTATTTAGAGCTAGCTAAAATTTCCTTACAATCGGATAACGAAGCATTACAACGTGGCACACGTAAAACATTAGTGAATGTTTTAGAAAACATTCTACGTTTAAGCCACCCATTAATGCCATTTATTACCGAAGAAATCTGGCAGCGTGTCGCACCATTAGCAGGTATAAATGCAGAAACTATTATGCTGCAACCATACCCCATTGCTAATGATAGCGAAATTGACCAAGATGCGATTAATGCCACGCAATGGATAATGTCATTTATTTTAGGGCTGCGCAGAATCCGTGGTGAAATGAATATTGCGCCAGGAAAACCACTACCCGTTTTGCTACAAAACAGCACAACAAGTGACTTGGCATTTTTAAAAACCAGCAAAGAATATCTACTAAAGCTTGGGCGTATTGAGTCTATCTCTCTGCTGGACGCTAATGAAACGGCACCAGAATCAGCTATGTCGCTTATAGGGGAAATGAAAATTCTAATCCCAATCGCAGGCTTAATTGATAAAGATGCCGAAATTGCCCGTTTAGAAAAAGAAATTTTAAAAATACAAAAAGAATTACCACGTATTGAAGGCAAACTGAACAATCCAAAGTTTATTGATAAAGCACCTGAAGAGGTTATCGCTAAAGAAAAAGAAAAGTTAGCTGTGCTACACTCTTCACAACGCAGTCTTGAAGAACAATTAGTTAAAATCAAAGCGCTTTAACAAATGACCACCTCGACAACAAAAACAAATAACCCCCAGTCACTCTCTGAGTGGACAAGGGTTCTTTGTGAGCAACAAATGCCTATTTTTTCAAATACAGCGCAAAGTATTCACAGTACTTTAGAAGATAAAAAGAAAGGAGCAATGGATCTCGCATCTATCATTCTGCAAGATCCGAATTTAACCGGCAAGCTACTCACCGTGAGTAATAGCGTCTACTACAACCCGTCTAACCAAAAGATGAACACGGTTTCCAGGGCTATTGTTATTTTAGGCTCAAACGTTATTCGTGAGCTTACACTTGCCTGCTCTTTTTTTGAATCTATTCTTTCACCTGAGAATAAACAACGCGCTAATGAAGAGATAGCATTTGCCATTCATGCTGCCGTTCAAGCCAAAGAAATTGCCATTGCCTGCAAAGATCCCTCTCCTGAAGAAATCTTTATTGCGGCACTACTTAATAATATCGGCAACATTGCTTTCTGGTGTTTTGGTGGCAAGCCGTGCAAATATATTACTGAATTAGTCCAATCAGGCAATTTCACCCTTAACGAAGCTGAAAATAAAGTACTTGGGTTTGACTTGATTGAACTAAGCAAAGGTATTAGTAAATCATGGAAATTAGGGGGGCTTATTGAAAAGGCAATCGCCCCTCCTCCATCACCATCTCATCGCATTCAAACAATTCTTTTAGGCAAAGAAGTCACCCATGCAATCAACATTGGCTGGAATTCGAAAGAGATGAAGTCTTGCCTAAAAAAAATAGAATTACTCACTGGAAAAAGCCAGCTAAAGATAAAATCCACCCTTAAAGATAATACCGAACTAGCTGTTCAAATTGCCTGTAAGTTTGGTGCTCACGATGCCTCCCAATTTATTACCCCAGAAAGCCCACATAGCGAATCCAGTCCCCCTCTAACTGATACCCCCCCAAACATAGACTACAAACAAATCCAATTTAATATACTACAAGACATAACCAATCACATTAGTGGCAAGATTAATCTCAATTCGCTGTTTGAGATGACGGTTGAGGGTATACACAGAGGAATTGCCATGGACAGGACACTCTTTTGTCTATTCAGTGCAAACAAAAAAACACTTCTGGAAAAGCTTGCTATAGGCTGGTTCAAAGAACCCAACACTCCTAAAATAAAACTTGAGGTCTCTGATTTCCCCCCTAACCTGTTTTTTAAGGCCTTACAGTCTTCAAATGGAATCTGGGCAAAACCAAGCACTGACGAAGATTTTTATACCCCGCATGTGGTTAACAGTATAGGAAAAACAGAATGCTTTCTTATCCCAATTCATTCTGACAACAAACCTATAGGCTTAATTTATTGCGACCGATCCGTCAGCAAAAAACCAATTACAGAAGATGACTTTAACACAGCCAGACATTTTTCCCAGCAAGCAGTCATAGGCATGGCACTTTATAAAATAAAAAAATAACACGCATTCATATAGCATTATTACTAATACTTTGTTGTTAATTTTAGCTTAAGCGTTTTAAAATGAGATCCAGTTAATTTTATCGGTAGCGAAATATAAAAACCGGATAACAAAAAGATCCATTTATAAAAACAGGAGAAAT
>DAOVVZ010000325.1:0-3359 GCA_030636915.1 Methylomarinum sp.
ATTAAAGTTTCTATCTCAGTTGGCGCACCAAAACTTAAACCTTTTTCAGCAGTTTGTTTAACCACCTCAATCACTTCAGCGTGAGCATGGCCTAGAATCATTGGCCCCCATGATCCAACATAATCAATATATTGTTTATTTTCGCTATCAAAAATATAAGGCCCCTTGGCATGATCGATATAAACAGGCGTTCCCCCTACCCCGTTAAATGCTCTAACGGGTGAATTAACACCACCGGGGATTACTTTTTTTGCATCGGTAAATAAATTGCTAGCTTGAGTCATAATTTTTAAGTAAAAGATAATACGCTGTAAGGAATAGCGGTTATTTTATAGTGTAGGGACTAGATTGAGAAATATTAGATTAATTAAACTCGTGCGCTGTATATTGCAGACTGAAGTCTGCACTACACCCCGTATCAATTCCGCTCTAACCATTTACCCGCGACTGGCTCACTAACGCCACCCGCACTACTAAACTTAAACGGTACAGAAACCAGTTTCATACCTTGATTTAGTTGCACTGCGAAATGCAAATGTGGCCCGGTTGAATAACCTGTATTACCTGAATATCCTATCAACTGCCCTGCTGAAACCTGCATCCCAGGGTAGACTTCTGCTTTTTCCAAAGCCAAATGTGCATAGACAGCCATCGTACCATCATCATGTAAAATCCGAATACTGTTGGCTCGACTTTTATAAGCTTGAGTCAGACCATTCTTAAAAAAATCATTATTTACTTCAATTACAACACCTGATCTAGCGGCATGTACTGCCGTATCAACAGGCATTGCTATATCAACTGCATACTTACTTTGTTCGCCGGTATGGCTAAACTGACCACCAAATGACTGTGTTATTTGGAATTGCGAATGCATGGCAAAAGGGGGCAAATAAACCGCTTGCTGATCATGAACGGCTAAAGGACTACCAATGTTATAGCGATATTGTAATGAGTAGCCCCACGACCTATATTCATTAATCGCGCCTACCTCAAATAAGGCCTCAGATTGTCCCGGCTCAACAATAAACTGCTTAGGCAATGCAGGTTTAGTCTGTGCATTATTCGCTTTCTTTAAAACAGCTTCGATTTCCACCGGCCCATGATAATTATTTATAGCAAAATATCTAGGATGGTGTTTATCCCCTGTTTTCTCAAGCCAAATATATCGCTTACGCCCTGCTTTCATTTGCCTGACTTCTACCTCCTGCTTAGTTTCAGGTGGTTTATCCGAATAATGCCAGTGTCCTTGCTGATCTTTATATTTATAGAGTTTTTTGGCTAAGAGTTGTTGTGAAAATAAACAACAAATAAACAATATTAAAAATAGTTTCATACGGTAATAAGACCATCAGTATTAAGTGTTTTTTTAGTCACCTATAGATTTCGAAATGCAGAATGCAGCATGAATCTGCGTAACCTTGTGTCCGGAAAAGTGTTTACACATCATAATGATAACTGTACGTAACCGTACCTATATCGATCACTTGTTTATTCTGTTAGTTTGGAGGTTATGTCTTCAGCACTCTAATAGTCTATTGTATATGAGTATGAGAAATTATTTGCCTTCATTACAGATAATAATTGTCATTACGGGTGCCATACTATCTAGTTTGAGTGGCTGGTTGATGTATGCAACAGAAGAGAAGTTGATAATTAGTGAATTCAGAAAAGAAGTCGATGAACACGCAACATCATTATATAGTGAGATAGCCGTCAATTTTGAGGCTTTGAGATCTTTAGCCGTACTTTTCTCAGCCGGAAATGTGCCAGAATTAAAGCGATTCAGCTTCGAGGCAAAAAAGATTTTACATCGCTACCCTGCTATTCAGGCACTTGAATGGGCACCTCATGTAACGCACTCTGAACGAAAAAAATATGAGTCTACACTGCAACGAAATTTTCCGGGGTTTAAAATTACTGAACGAAAAGAACAGGGGAAGATGATACCCGCAGAACAAAGGTCAGACTATTTTCCTGTGCACTACATTGAACCATTAATAGGCAATGAAGCCGCCTTTGGCTTTGACCTTGCATCAAACCCTACTAGGCTAGGGACTATTGAAAAATCAAGAAATACCTCTAAACCTATGGCAACCGCTAGTATTATCCTTGTTCAGAATCCGGGTAAGCAAAAAGGCTTTCTTGCCTTTATCCCCATATATAAAGGTCTTACTTCAACACTAGAAAAACGCCATAAAAATCATAAGGGGTTTGTTGTTGGGGCGTACCGATTCAGTGGTATTATAGCCAACTCCTCCTTAGTTTATGCAGACCTTGGTATTGAAATAAAGCTTATTGACGAGACTCTGTCGCCTAAGCACGATACCCTGCATGTTAGTGAAAAACCAAACAGTACGACAGTAAATAAAAACATAAGCTACAGTAAAAAACTGCCTGAATTGTGGGGACGAAAGTGGTGCCTCAATGCCTCCCCAAAATTCAGTTATATTACCTCTAGAAGAAGCGCATGGCCTGAGATAATATTTGCTTCTGGCATCCTATTTACGTTTCTTATATCTTTATATACTTCTCTGTTATCAAGACATACAGCCATTATCGAAAAACAAACTAATGCGCTAAACAAGGCTAACTACAAACTAGAAATACTTTCTTATACAGATGGTCTGACGGGTGTCTCCAATCGACGAATGATGGATAAATTTCTTGATAATGAATGGCGTCGAGCCATTAGAAACGAATCCTATCTATCCTTTATTCTGGTAGATATTGATTTTTTTAAACTTTACAATGACAACTATGGTCACCAAAAAGGTGATGAATGCCTAAAAAAAGTCGCCGCCGCACTTAACAAAAATCTCGTTCGCCGTCCGGGTGATTTAGTCGCGCGTTATGGTGGTGAAGAGTTTGCGCTTATACTGACAAATGCAAAACATGCAGATATTGTGGCAAATAATTGTCGACAAGTAATTGAAGATTTACACATTCCTCACGATCATTCAAAAGTAGCAGATGTCGTAACAATCAGCGTTGGTCTCTGCATCATGAACCCCAGAAAAGGCATGGATCCTAGCTTGCTTATTAGGCAAGCCGATGAAGCACTTTATGTTGCTAAAGCCTCTGGTCGTAATAGAGTAGAGAAATTTACGCTCAATACAAAATCACACACTTGAAAGCAACCTTATTGCGCTCCAAAACGCACATTGTCTTCTAAATATCAACAGCTTGGTTAGGTTCAAAAGCTACTCCGGTTCTGTATTTCCATAAACGCTTCAAATTCAGATAAAGGCAAGGGCTTACTGAAATAATAGCCTTGGACATAACGGCATTGTTGCTTTAACAATGCCAATTGTTCCTTGTTTTCAACGCCGGTTGCAATCACCTTAATTCCCAGTTTG
>DAOVVZ010000388.1:0-2909 GCA_030636915.1 Methylomarinum sp.
CAAGTAGTCGTCAGTTAGATCCTTTGGTGATTGGACAAGAGCATTATGATGTAGCTCGTGGCGTACAAGGTATCTTACAACGTTACAAAGAATTGCGTGATATTATCGCGATTTTAGGTATGGATGAATTATCAGAAGAAGATAAGTTGACAGTAACCAGAGCGCGTAAAGTTCAACGCTTCTTGTCTCAACCTTTCTTTGTTGCTGAAGTATTTACTGGTTCTCCAGGTAAATATGTATCGTTAAAAGATACTATTGCTGGATTTAAAGGTATTATTGATGGCGAATATGATGAACTTCCTGAGCAAGCTTTTTATATGGTTGGAACCATTGACGAAGCTGTTGAAAAAGCAAAAGGAATGTAAGTTAGTTAATAACTTATGGGAAAAATTATGACCATGACAGTACATGTAGACATCGTAAGTGCAGAGAGCGAGATTTTTTCCGGATTAGCGGAAATGGTCTTTGCCCCTGCTGAACTTGGCGAAGTAGGTATTGCACCGCGTCATGCTCCATTAATAACCAATCTTCAACCTGGTGAAGTAAGGGTTAAAATCAGTGATAAAGAAACACAAGAATATTATGTTTCTGGCGGTATTTTAGAAGTGCAGCCACATTTAGTCACTGTTTTAGCTGATACAGCCATCAGAGCTAAAGATATTGATGAAGCAGCTGCATTAGAAGCAAAAGCAAGAGCAGAAGAGGCTTTGACAGATAAATCTGGAAAAGTTGATTATGCAAAAGCTCAAGCGGAATTAGCACAAGCAGTGATGCAGTTAAGAACCTTGGATAAATTAAGAAAACGAGGATCGTAGTAATAAACTGCGTAGTCAAAAAAACCCGATTATGTGCAAACATTTTCGGGTTTTTTTATACCTGCCGAATAATAAACTATAATAATTTAAGTAGCCTTGATGTCGCGAAAGCAGAATCAAGGAGTAGCCCCATCAATAGCCTGGATATCATTCAACGATATTCAGCCTACATAAGATTAGTCAGAGATACACATGCATATTAAAACGGTTATTTTAGCGGCGGGTCAAGGCACGCGTATGCGCTCAGCTAAACCTAAGGTTTTACATAAAATAGCAGATCGCGCATTATTGCATCATGTCTACGATACCAGTCGACAATTAGAGAATAATTCAGTGGTCATTGTTTATGGACACGGTGGTGAGTTAGTTAAAGAACAATTACAAACGTTAGATAGCCATTGGGTTGAGCAGAAACAGCAATTGGGTACAGGTCATGCTGTTCAGCAGGCTGAAGAGTATATCAATGCTGATGATACGGTACTCATTTTATATGGTGACGTGCCTTTATTAAAAAAAACGACGATAGCCAAATTACTGGAAAGTGTAAGTCAAACAGCTATTGGCTTGTTAACCGTTGAGTTAGAAAACCCTACAGGTTACGGTCGTATTGTCAGGTCAGCTGAAGGCAAGGTATTAAAGATTGTCGAAGAAAAAGATGCTAATGCAGAGGAAAAGTTAATTACTGAAGGTAATACCGGTATTATTGCTGCTCCCGGTAATTTATTAACCCAGTGGTTATCTAAACTGGGTAATAGTAATGCGCAAGGTGAGTTTTATTTAACCGATATCATTGAAATGGCAGTAAATGATGGTGTTGAGGTAAAAACAAATCAACCAGACAGTCAGGATGAAGTGTTAGGGGTAAATGATCGCAGTCAGTTAGCTCATCTTGAGAGAGTATATCAATTGCAACAAGCTCAAAGCTTAATGCAACATGGGGTGACCTTAAGAGACCCCGCAAGAGTTGATGTACGGGGTGAGTTTAAGTATTTAGGCCAGGATATTGAGGTTGATGTTAATGTGCTATTTGAAGGTATTAATAGCATAGGTAATAATGTGATTATTGGTGCAAATTGTATTTTAAAGAATGCGGTGATTGCCGATGATGTGGAAATATTATCTAATTGTGTTATTGAAGATGCGGTCGTTGGTGAGCGTAGCCGGATAGGACCTTTTGCTCGATTAAGACCACAGGCAGAATTAGCCAGTGAGGTACATGTTGGTAATTTTGTTGAGATTAAAAAATCAACTGTCGCAACAGGCAGTAAAATAAATCATCTCAGTTACATTGGGGATGCTTCTATCGGTAGTAAAGTTAATATTGGTGCAGGAACCATCACTTGTAACTACGATGGTGTAAATAAATTTAAAACGGTGATTGAGGATGATGCTTTTATAGGCTCAGATACTCAATTAATAGCACCTGTTACTGTTAGAAAAGGCGCTACCATTGGTGCTGGGTCAACAATTACAAAAGATACACCAGAAGATCAATTAACACTTTCACGACCTAAGCAAATGAGTATTAGTAACTGGCAAAGACCAGTTAAGAAAACGTAGGTACTTAGGAGCGTGCACGAAATAACATGAACAACCGACTTGTCTTTTTGTCCGTCTTCCGCGTTGTATAAATAGTTGCGTAGCTTGCTATGCGCCTATTTATACGCCTTGAATACGAACAAAAATCCTGCGTCAGTTGTCCATGTTATTTCGTGCGCGTTCCTTAATTAGAATATCAGGCTCTGTTATTATTTTCTAATGACAGAGCATTGGTTTCGACCTTGTTCTTTGGATTGATATAAAGCTTGATCAGCACGTTCAAATACAGATACATCCGTATCATCTTCAGAAAACTGACTCATTCCGCATGAAATGGTGAGGTTTATAGAATCGCCATGATGATTAAAGCCAGAGTTAGCAATAATAATTCTTATTTTTTCCGCCATAACCATTGCTTCATCTGAGTTGGTATTGGGTAGAATCATGATAAATTCTTCACCACCATAACGGGCAATAAAATCCGGCTTTCTAGAGTTTTTTTCAATGATTTGAGCAACTAGAGCTAATGTTTTATCTCCTGCTTTATGTCCAAAA
>DAOVVZ010000008.1:0-11895 GCA_030636915.1 Methylomarinum sp.
AAAACCGAAGCGAAAGCGAAGGCAGTGACGGGTGGTAGTGCGGTGTTGGTAGTAGTGTTAGGCAAGGCTAAGCTCTTTATCAGATTAATTTTACGTGGTAATTCAATTATATCTGATTACAAAGTAGAGCTTAACCTCCATAAAATACTTTATCTGATTGAAATATATAAATAATGCTCTGTTAAGTAAGCAGTATTAGGCTCTGAGAGTCCTTGTGATGTTAATCAGCGTCCAATATTTGCCAGTTTCAATAAAAATTGTTTCCAGATGGAAAAACTTAATACCTTATATATCAGCCAAATAAAACCAATGATTGGGAAATGTTGATGCTGATAGGTGTAAAATATTGAACGCTGTTTAACAGGCTTTACGTTATAACGTTTACTATAACCAGGAATTTAAATTTTTACTGGATGCGGAAGGAAAGGTAAATATTGGAACGGCAGATGAAAGCAAAGGCCTGGGAACCGGAAAAAAAGATTATTCCTTACGATTAGGGCTTTATAAAGTTATTGATAATATAACGCCTTATGTTAAAGGTGGCTATAAAGTCTATGGAAGATCAAAGTTAAATGATGTTTTTTTTGCATCTACTGGGCTGATCTATAAAGTTAAGCCCACTATATCCGTAGGTTTAGATTACACCTGGAGAGAAAAAGTCTCTGATTCGGGCGCTGAAAGAAACCGAATAACCGGGTTTAGTGCCCAGAAACTAACAAAAAACTGGGGCCTGCAAGAGCATATTATTAAGGGCTTTGGACGTAGTACAGCTGATTGGGTGGAGGCATAACAATTAGTTATGGATTTGGTTTTTAAATTTTAATGACTATGAACATACTGCAGGTTGTATCCATGGGGCTCACAAGATACGGCGTGAATACATCCATGTAGCCTTGATGACAGCATCCTTGTTGTCAATAATCTTGAAAACCACATGGATACAGCCAATGTTATTAGCTACCTATGCTTTGTTAATAGCCATGTAACTTAATGGCATTGGGTAGAGTCCATTTAAAAAAGCCAGACTTTTGTCGTTTATAAAAATAATACGGCTACGCCTCATTTTCCGTACTTTTTGCGGTCAATTAGCGCTTTTTCTTAGCCCATTCTTCAGTTTTCAATAACAATAATGACTCTGGTTTAGTCTAACTTTTAATAAAATAATTAGGTTTAAGTTTTGAGTTGCAAACTTGAGTTGGTTGTTTAATTCCAGAAACTCTTCTTTTAGTTGTTTAATAGAATCTTTATGTTCCTGAATTTCATAACTATTTCTAATACAGTTTTGACGGAGTTGTTCGGGACGCGACTTAATATTATCCACTTCAAATACCCAGTTGTCATACAATGATTTACAAAGACTAAGCGTTTTTTCAGAGCATATTTTATATGCCGCTTCTTCATCTTCACCTCCAAGATTAGCTCCCACTGTTCCCAGAGCAGAAGCACATACACCTGCTAATATCGGTCCTCCAATAGCACATGCGACCCCACCAATTACCGTTCCAAGCGTCCCCCATATTAATTCACCTACCATACTTTTTTCACTTAATATCGTTTGACAATTCTTATTTACAAAAATAGTTTCATCTCCAGGTATACAAGCATTAGAAGGCATTTCAGGGGGCTCATCTGTTTCTGGCAAAACACATTGATTGTTTTTATAGGCAACACTATTTGCTAATGCATCCTGTGATTTAATAAAGCCCCAGGCGTTTTGTTTTATTTGATTTTGGGTATTATTGATAGAAGATTCTATTTGTTCCTTATAATAAGAACCTATGGCATATTTGTTGAAAATGGGATTTGCAAATTTATAAGTATCACTTGTAATAGGAATAATATCTTCTCCGTCTGATACAAAAAAACATGTTCCTATCCCGCCAGAACTGTTTGCCTTTGATATATCAAAATAAATAGAGCCATCCATTTTAGGCTTTTTTTTATCTACGACGCCTTCGTAAGAAGTGCTGAATAACTGATATTGAGTATCTTGATCTGCATTTTCAATTTTGACCTCTATACTTTTTGCTGATCCCTGTATGGGGATAACTTTTGAAGAACAGGCATTTAATGAAATAAAAGTAATACTTAGTAGAAAGGTTATAATAATTTTCATATTTAAAATACCTGAATAATCCTCAGGATAGTAGGCTTTAGCATCAGCTAATAACAACGATTAGCAACGCTAATGCAGATCCACAATCTAAGACATCGAGCTTCTAACTAAAATTTCCAATTGAGCCTGTCTCCTTTGGTTATGATTTTATACTTCTTGGCTTATTTTCTCCATCTGAATATTGTCAGTATCTAGGAAATCAAGGGGTGCGCGGCCGAGTAAATCAAGGAGTCGGCAGCTTGATTTGTTAATCAATGGGGCAGCCAACTTGATCTGTTGAAGGTATTTCGTTCCATGTCCCCTTGATTTTCAAAGAAGAATCAAAAAATCAACTGTATGAGAAGCTTGCCTATCCACATTCATTGATTAACACAATCATTACCTTTTAGTTGTAAGAAACGCTTGAATTAATGGTCTTATTACCCGTTAACAGTTTAATGAATCCCAGCGTGTTATGCAGGCGTTGAATGTAGATAAACCCTTACTGCATGGAAATCCTTGTTTAATTGTGAAAAAGGTGAAACCGGGTCAGAACCAATACAATTTTAACTGGCTCTTATCCATATAAAGAAAGAAGAAACTTCCCAGTTGAGAAATTATCGTGCATGTCATTTTAAGTAGAAAAGATAAAAAATTAGGTGCAACCGATTTTGCAACTCTTTGATATTATAGTGTTGCGCGGTGCAACGCTGTACAACGGAGCATGGGATTTTGGCAGAAAGTAAGTGATTGTTTTAATTAAAGTTATTTTTGTTGATCAAGTTTCATAACCCCGAGGTCCCAGGTTCGATCCCCGGTATCGCCACCATTATAACCAATTGATAGTTATAATAAATCAACCCAATGCCATCGGTTGAATGCTTTAAACTCCAAGTGTCACTACGACACAAACTACGAGAATGTCATGTCGTAGTGTTTAGGTGTGTTTTGCCTGTTCCTGTGCCACCAACAAGAATAAGGTTGTGTGCATCATCCATGAATTTTGCTGTTGCCAGTTGTTCTATCTGCTGTTTTGAAAGTGGTGTTTCTCCCCATTTAAAGTCAACTAAATCACGATGAATAGGAAACTTGGCTACCTTCAATTGATATTTCAAGCTACCTGCTTGGCGGTCTGTTACTTCTGCGTTTACCAACTGGCTCAACAAATGCTCTAGCGATAACTCTTGTTTTCTTTGTGGTGCTGAGTCCTAAGTTGAGATAATTTCCATAGCGATTTTCAGTCCATAGTGGTTGAGTCCACTATCCTGCTTTTTTATACCTTTCCAGAATTGAAGCAGCCGAAGACTGATTGCCGATAACACCAGCTGCAGTAAGTTTATCTTTTAGCTCACCACTACTGGTTTCTTTGGCCAATTCGCGAGCTGCTTTCATTTTATCTTTACGTTTTTGCTGTTTTGCTTTGATACGCTCCATTGAACTGGTGGCTGAACGCAGTGAAGAATTGGTGCCAGAAAATTGAGCAGCAGTTGCCTCACTCGCTTTTTGAGCTGCTTCTGTAGATTTAATTATGGAAACTTCGCGTCTTAGTGCTTCCATTTGTTTAGCTGAGTCTTTAATAATGGCTTTTAGCTCTTTGACTTGTTCATTATAAGAATCCAGTACAGCCTGGTTACTGTCAAGCTCGGATTCAAGCTCGGCAAGTTTCTCTGCAGTTTCCATAGCAAGTTCTTCATTACCTGCGTCTAATAATTTGCCGATGGCTACACTGTATTCATCAATTGAAGCTTTTAAATCATTAACCTTACGTGCCAGACCTTTTTGTTCAGCCATAACATCAGTCAGAGACTCACTAGCTTTGCGCTGACTTTCTTCAGCGTCACGTATTTCCTGTTCCATAATGCGAATGCCTTGTGCATCTACAAATGCATCATTAGCTTCATTGCCATAGCCTTTTATGGTTTTGAATACATTGTTTAAAAATCCCATGATAATCTCCTGTTAGGTGGTTTCTCGTAATAAATTATAAGCAAGGTTAGTATATTTATTATGGGAAGCTACCTTATGCTTTAATTAAGTAATCTTGACACACTTCGAGTGCATCTATGATGTTTTCTGATAGAGTGAGGACTTCTTCCCGAATATGACTGGCATCTGATTCAACAGACATTGCGCCAAAAATCGAATAAATTCTTCCGGTTATGGCGAATGATGAGAGTGGCATTGCCATGTTGAGTTCCAGCATCATTTTATTTAAAGCAGTGGTTTGTCCAGCAATAATTTGACCTTCATCAAATAAGGCGACATTAAAGAGTAATTGAGTCTCACTTGCAGTAGCAAGAATTGCAAATTCTTCAATATCTTCACGGATAATAGTCAGCATAGAAATATCATCAGTGGTAGTAGCCGTGACACTAAAACAGCAACCATCTTCGGCAGTGTAGTCAGCTAAAGCAGCTTGAACTTTATCTAGGCTGTTATTCATGGTTATTTCCTTTTATTAATGAAAGAACGTGTTTATTAATTGTGTACCGCGTTTTAGCATAGTTATACTTTCTGTACCACCAAAATAATGTTTGAGTATAGTAATAGCTAATTCAGGTTGAGCTTTACCACACATAAAAACGTCAAAAGCGGCAAAATTGTGTTCTGGCCATGTGTGAACCGAAATATGTGATTCTGCTAAACAGGCAATTCCGGTAATACCCGAAGGATGGAAATGATGAAAATCTTCAAACAGTAAAGTGGTGTTGGTTTGCGAAATAATATCGTGAATAGCGGTTTTCATTAACGCTATATCATTAAGATGACTGGCATCATGAAGATCTATAATAAGGTGTTTACCTTTCGGTTCAAGGTGTTTTTTATCCAATGCCGTTTCCAGGATAGTCTTGTTTGTTATTTAACATAATAACTGATGATAGTGAAAAAATATATCTCACAATGCACTTAATATGTGAAAATGCCGAATATAAATAACAAGCAAGAAAGCTTTAGCCTAGTAGCCCGTATTCCACTTATGCTCATACGAGCGCTCACTAGCATGGTTGTCCCTCCCGGATTACATTGATAATTAAGGTAAAGTGTTGACAAAAAAACAACTGGATTGGACAGTATTATCTATTCTTGCCATTGGAGCAGGGTGTGGACTGGTCTATGAATATTTATTATCTCATTATGCTGGGAGAATTCTAGGGGCAGTCGAAGAAGCTATTTACGGCATTATTTCTGTGATGATGATTTTTATGGGAGTCGGGTCATTTTTAGCGAGATACATAAAAAATCCTTTTGCTGGATTTGCCTGGATAGAGGTGTTATTGGCTCTTATTGGTGCCAGTAGCATATTGCTGATGGGTGGCGTATTTGCTTTAGCCGCATTGTTTCCACAAATATTAGCTGAGACATTTGCCTTACCGCCTGATTTAATACCAAAAGGCAACCTGATTGCAAATGCCAAATCTATAGCCAGATGGATGCCTTTTGTTGTTGCTGCATTACTAGGTACTTTGATAGGCATGGAAATTCCATTAATAGGTGAGATTCGCAGCAAAATCCATGCTGATAGTTTAAAAAATAATGCTGGGGCTATCTATGGAATTGATTATCTAGGCGCTGGGATTGGAGCGATATTATGGGTTTTTTTGATGTTGTCGTTAGAGGTATCCTTAGCAGGTGCATTGACAGCTTCAGTAAATCTATTCATAGGCGCAGTGTTTTTTTATTTATTTAAGGATAATATTCCTTCAATGCCAGGGTTGTTACTGGCTCATGGTGTTGTAGCACTTTGGGTGTTGCAGGTTTTTAGCTATGGTTCGGACTGGTCTGCCGAAATGGAAGACATGCTGTATCGTGATAAAGTGGTTTACCGAACTAACACGCGTTACCAGCATTTGGTCATTACTGAAAGAATCACCGATCCCGCCAAACCCAAAGTGCTGACTTTTTTTATTAATGGTAGAAATCAGTTCTCCAGTAATGATGAGCATATTTATCATGCCATGCTGACTTATCCAGCACTGGCCACATCGGCTCGCCATGATAAAATTTTAATTATCGGTGGCGGTGATGGTTTGGCATTGCGGGATGTGTTACGTTGGAATCCTCAACAGGTGACGTTGTTGGATCTCGATAAAGAGTTAATTGAATTGTTTAAAACGCCTATTACTGAAAGGGGAAAAGTGGTTAATCAACGTTTAATTGCCGCAAATCAAGATGCATTTAATGATAAGCGAGTGCACACTATTTTTGGTGATGCCTTTATAAATATTGATGCTTTGATTAGTGATGAACAGATGTTTGATACTGTGATAATTGATTTGCCTGATCCCAGCCATCCTGATTTAAACAAACTTTATAGCGCCCGTTTTTATCATAAGGTTTTCAATGTATTAGCTGGAGATGGGGCAATGGTAGTACAATCAACCAGTCCCTATCATGCAAAAGATACCTTTATCAGTATTGGTAAAACGGTAAAACATGCTAACTTTAAACATGTTCAACAATATCATCATAATGTCCCATCATTTGGCGAATGGGGATTTACTATTGCGACAAAAAATGGCTTATCGGCAAAACAACGCTTACAGGATTTGAGCGCATTAAAAGTAGATGATGGCTGGATCACAAAATCGCTGATGTTAGCAGCCTTTGAGTTTGGCAAAGATTATTACCAACATGCGAGTGAAGTACAAATAAATCGCTTAGGTTCAATGGTCGCTTATCAGTATCATCGTGCTGACTGGAAAAAAGAAATGGGACTGTATAAACAATAAGGAACCTACATTGAATAAGGAGAAAAATTATCGGATTATTTAATCGGTTTAAAGAAAAAAAATCGACCGCCCGGATATTAGAACATCCACACGATTTATTAGTGGGTGATATGGTGGATTTTGCCTTAATGAGTCAGGCGTATTTAACTAACCTGAGTTTTCAGGTATCTAAAATCTGGACTTTAGATTTGGGTGGTGATAAACATAAACGGACTTATTTTCAACTGGATAACGCAGAGCAAAATATTCGCTTACGAGTTGTCAGTGATGATGTTGTGGAATTAGGCCTGGAAGTTTATCCTGACACCTTGCTTAAGGTCTTTTCAGAAGCAGATATTATAAGCATTTTAGATCCTGATACGGGTGTGAATCATCAGTTAAGTATTAATCTGCCAATAACTGATATACCTCAAGAACTAGTAGGCTGGGTGGCTGAAAATTATCGACAGGAAGGTTTTGAACTGGCTTATAGGTATGAAGATGATTATCGAAACAAATCGCTTCCTAGTTTTGTAGATGGAGGAGAAGAGGGCTGTGATTTTGCCTGGTTGTTCTCAGATGACAGGAATCATGCGTTAGAATTTAGAGTCTTCGATGGTGGTCGTACTGAGGCACATTTATGCACGTATGTTCCGCTAAGAAAAATCGATTCATTATGGCCAGCTAAACAGAGCTAAGCCATGAATTTTTTTTATCGTTTTTTAAATTGGCGACGTAATGCTCGTTTATCGTTTGAAGAAGATGTCATAAAATTTGCTCTCATACGTTCGGCACTGTTATTACTGATTATTATAATTACGCATGTTTATTTAATGACTTTGTTCGAAGCATTTAATTGGCAAGATGCTTTGTGGTTGACTTTAACTACTTTATCAACAACAGGTTATGGGGATATTAGTGCTACAACGCCAGCGGGTAAAATCACTACAGTTGTTTTATTGTATTTAGGTGGGATTTTTATTCTGGCTAAAGCCGCAGGTGATTATTTTGAATATCGCGCTAATATTCGAGTTAAAAAAATGCATGGTTTTTGGGAGTGGAACATGTCAGATCATATTTTAGTGATAAATACCCCTTCACAACAAGATGAACAATTTTTTGTACGCTTGCTTAAGCATCTCCAGCATAGCGGTATGCAATCGCATACTGTCCAGATTTTAAGCAGTGAATTTCCTAATGGTTTACCAGGTCAATTATCAAAAATGCCTGGTCTGGTACATTATACGGGTAGTGGAACAATTCCTGATGATCTGATTTCTGTTAATGCCCAACAGGCAAAATATATCGTTATTCTGGCAACGCATGAAGATAACAGGGATTCTGACAGTCGAACCTTTGATATTTTACATCGCCTGCAAGAATTAAGGTTAAGAGATGATTCGCTGATATTGGCCGAGAGTGTGGACGATGATAATCGGCAACGTTTTCGTCAGGCAGGTGCAAATGTTATTATTCGTCCTATGCGAGCCTACCCGGAAATGTTAATTCGCGGTTTGCTTGCACCAGGAGCAGAACAAATTATTGAAAATTTATTTTCTTCATTAGGCGACTTATACCTGCGTTTTGAAGTAGATATCAAGGACCTGTACTGGAAGGATATTGTTTGTCAATTAATACAGCAAGATTTTGGTACGGCTGTGGCTTATATTAATTCCGAGACAGGGCGGTGTGATACTAATCCTCATGCTAATAAGCGGATTACAACAAATAGTTTATTTGTGATGGCAAATGATGATAATCCACCTACAACTAGGGCGATTCAACAAGCATTGGCTGATATTAGCCGATAACAAAGATAGTAACGAGGAAGCTAACTATATGGTATACAAACATTTTACGCTGAGAGGGTTAGCACGATTATCAGTCGTGTGCTTATTACTGTTATTAAGTGGTTGCGGTAATGATTATGCGGAGCAAATTCAACAAAATTATTCGCTAGTTGCACAGAATTTAAATACCTTAAAGCAGAAGTTACATAGCAAACAATTAATCAATGCAAAAATCGTTGAGATTTATGCCAATAAGCTTGCACTGATTAAACCAGATTTTAAACCAGTTGCGGATGCAATGGCTAATGATGCGACAGATAACGGGACGTTGTATCAGGGGCTGGTACAACGATTAAATAAAGTAAATCGTAATCCTGAGAATAAAGAGCAATTTCAACAGGCAACTCAGTCACTTATCTCGATTGATCTTGGTGCCGACCCCGTTGTTTTTAACGATGCCTTAATTGATTTAATCAATACCATGGCTGAATTGTCCGAAGGACAATTGGAGACAGTCAGTATACCTAAAGAAAGCCAAGCCGCTCATGCTCGTGGTGAAACTATTACACCAGGTAGTTATTTAGTTGGTAATCCTGGTTATGGGGAATATCGACAGGATAATTCAGGTCGATCATTTTGGCATTGGTATGGGCAATACGCTTTTTTTAGTAGTCTATTCAGGGGGGGGATGTATAACCATTACCCTATTTACTATAACAGCTGGAATAGACGACCTCATTATTCCTACTATCATGATTATGGTAGAAACTCTTATGGTAGCAGCTATGATCGCTCTCAAACGACACGTCGCAACACCTCTATGCGCAATAACGGATTGTCACCAGCAAAACCTAAAAAGCAATATGGCTCAGCCAAAGGGCGAAAAAGGATAAGTACTTACAGTCAACAACGATCAAATTTCACTAATAAAAAATACGGCAGTAGTAATAGTGGTGCACGTCATGCAGATAAAAATGTTGCCAAGCGAAACTCCAGTTTTTTTGGTAGTAATAAAACCTCTAGTAGTACATCGTCAAGACGTAGTTCCAGTTTTTTTGGTAGTAGCTCGCGCATTAGTCGTAGCTTTGGTGGCAAATAACATAACAACACAGGTTTAAAGCAATGGAAAATTTAACACAAATGATTATGCTCAGTGATGCGTCATTAGCTTATTATGCGATTGATTTTGTCATTTTAATGGGTTTTATGGCAACACTACGTCTTCTGGCATCAAGTATTGCAGGAATATCTTTACAAGAATTATTGGCAAGGCAGGATAATTTTGCTGCTGGCATAGCCCTGGCAGGTGCTATTATCGCAGTTGCTGTGTTAATGATGGGGGTTGTTGCCGGCGATGCAGGAACAACTTATGTTGAAGAAATTACTTTAATGGGTAGCTACGGCATTGTAGCCATGGTTTTTATGGGCTTAACTCGTAAAATCTTTGATACCATTGGCTTGCGACAAATTTCAATTCACGACGAAATCATGAATGGCAATGTTGCCGCTGGTGTAGTTGATGCGTTCAATCTAATCGCCACTGCCATTATTATTCGAGCCGCCATGTCCTGGGTTGATGGTTCAACATTTCTGGGGCTAGCGATAGTTGTTGGGATCTTTTTAATTTCACAAATTATTTTGATATTAGCAACAATATATCGCAACGCTGTCTTTAATCGCCGCCATAAAGATAAGGGAAAAACCTTACAAGGGGAAATTAAAGCCGGAAATATTGCCCTGGCAATCCGTTTCTCCGGTTATCGTTTAGGTGTTGCTTTAGCTTTAACCGCTACATCTGGTTTAGTGGTTTATGATCCTGGTTTATTGGTTTTTTCAGTATTGGCCTGGACGATGATGGCCATTATCATTTTCGTATCACAAACCTTATTATCAATTTTATTGCGATATATCTTATTGTCTAAAGTTAACATAGCAGAAGAAGTTGGAGAACAAGGCAATGTTGCAATAGGTTCGATTGAAGCGGCAATTTATATTGGGATTGGGTTTGCCTTTGTGGGGTTATTCACTTAGTAGTCATGCAAAGACTCGACTGTCTAGTACTGCGTTAACTATGGTTTGATGAATGCGATAGGGCGGACTCAACTAAAAAACCAAAATGATTGATAGCTCTAAATTCAAGTTAGTTTAATCCTTGATTACTTTATTTTGGTACTAAAACAGAAGGCATCAATCTAGTATTATTGTACTTCTTTGGTCGGATTGAAAAAGCTGAACTATACGCTAGCTGGCTCTTTCAATTTTCTAAAAAATGAATTGTACTTATGAGTTGAATCTAAGCTTATTTTTTCTGCTGATTTTCTAGGATGAATATGTCATGGAAAGACCCTGATTTTTTGACCCTGATTTTTCCTAAATAATTTTTTAATTCTGCCATCAAAAAAAATTGAAATCAATGAGTTAGCGATAGAGAGAGGCAAAGATGGGTTAGGGTCATTCTATGCTGGAATACGAGGGCAAATTTCAAACTCATTTTATATTATTAGGGGCTGTTGCCGTTTCACATAGGCAACCATAAAAAAGCACAAGCTAGTGCCATAGATCCTTCAAAATTTCTTTTCAATTTATCGTATCGCGTAGCAATAGCTCTGAAATTTTTAAGTCTGGCAAAAACGTTTTCAACGAGGTGCCGATATTTATAAAGACACCAATCTACATCATCATTGCCCACCTTTGAATTCTTTTTTCGTGGAATAACAGGGACCGCTCCCTTATCTATAATTTGAGTCCTCAAGTCTTCACTATCATAGCCTCTGTCAGCAATAATATAGTCAGTCTTGGGCAATTCCGCGATTAATTTCGGCGCTTCTTTGAAGTCATGAACTTAACCCCCTGTGATTCTAACATGAATTGGGAGGCCACAAGAGTCAACGGCCATATGGATCTTAGTGGTATTTCCTGCGACGGATTTCCCGATGGCACTTTCCTGCCCATGCGCAGCACCGCTACTATGCTGATGCGCTTTCACAATACTTCCGTCAATAAACTCCCACTCTAAATCAGGCTCAACAACAAGTACATTAAAAATATTCATCAGCTTTTCTTTGCGAGACCATTCATTAAATCGTTTATAAATTGCATTCCAGTTGCCAAAGACATTAGGTAAATCTCTCCAGGGACAGCCTACTCGCAATCGATAAAAAATACCTTCGGTTGTAAGGCGAAGAAGTGGTTTGTCGTAGATACCCATTTTCAACATGATCATCTTTAGTTTTGTCCAAAGTTCATCCGTAAACATTTGTCTTGGCATAGTTTGCTTATTTTTAGCAGAAAAACAAGCCCT
>DAOVVZ010000112.1:0-5663 GCA_030636915.1 Methylomarinum sp.
GGAATATGGCAGTATTATTCGACAGCTCATTACAAAAATGATGGAAGATCCTCGGAATATCACTCGAACAATCGATATTTTATGGACTGTCCGCTCTTTGGAAAGAATTGGTGATCATGCCTGCAATATTTGTGAGCATGTGGTGTATATGGTGAAAGGTGATGATGTACGTCATCTGAGTCAGGACGAGCTGGAAAGTAAAATCAGACAATGACATTATTAAATATTCTGGTTGTTGAAGATGAAGACGCCATCAGAGAAATGCTGGTGATGGTGTTGGAACAGGCGGGTTTAAATGTTCATGCTGTTGCAAGTGCTGAAGAAGCGCAATTATCACTTGCTGATAATGCCAGGCCAGATTTGATCTTACTGGACTGGATGTTGCCTGGTATTAGTGGTGTTGAATTAGCCAGGCGATTAAAACAGGATGATTTGTTTAACACATTACCCATTATCTTACTCACAGCCAGAGGTGAAGAGGAAGATAAGGTGCGTGGGCTTGAAATTGGCGCAGATGATTATATGACTAAACCATTTTCACCCAAAGAACTGATAGCTAGAATTAAAGCAGTACTGCGGCGTAGTGGAAAAAGCATAAAAGAAGAAGTATTAAATATTAGTGATATTGTCTTAGATGTTAATAAACATAGAATCACCATCGGAGGGAAGGCAATCATTGTCAGCCCTACTGAATTTAAATTAATGCATTTTTTTATGACACATCAAGATGATGTCTATAGTCGAACTCAGTTGCTAGACCAGGTTTGGGGGCGTAGTGCCTATATTGAAGAGCGAACAGTCGATGTTCATATACGACGATTAAGAAAAATCCTTAATGAGTATGGAAAAGATGACTTAATTCAGACCGTCAGAGGTTTTGGTTATCGTTTCTCAGTGGTGGAATAATGTCAGGCTTGTGGCTTTTGCGAAGAGAACTGATGTATATCGCCTTATTCATAGCAATAGCGGCGATTTTGAGTCACTTTACAGGATATTTTATCTATATGGTTGTGCTGATTTTAAGTATTGCGCTTATTCGGCAGGCTGTATTGTTATCTCGATTAGAACGTTGGTTAAGCCGTGGCGCTGGCGGTAAGGTTCCTACAGCGACAGGCATTATAGGTGATATTTATTATCATTTTTACCAAATCAAGAAGAATGAAAAAAGTCGTAAAAAAAAGTTAGGAAAAATAATTGATCAGTTTCGTAAATCAACCGATATTTTACCTGATGCTGCAGTGGTGCTGGGCAATTATGATGAAATTGAATGGTCAAATAAATTAGCCAAAGTTGTTTTAGGGATAAAAAAATCGGATAAAGGTCAGCGTATCGATAACCTTATTCGAACACCTGAGTTTGCAGATTTTTTGAAATGCAGGGATGAGAAACAGGCGCTGATCATGCCTTCTCCGGTTGATAGTCAAGTTATCTTGCAATATCGGCTGGTGAGTTATGCAGAGGGGCAACATTTAATTATTGCTCATGATGTGACTCAGCAGAAAAATATGGAATTGATGCGTAAAACCTTTGTTGACAATGTATCGCATGAGCTTAGAACACCTTTAACCGTTCTCAAAGGTTATTTGGAAACGTTACTGGATATGGATGATAAGCACTCTGCTATGTTGACCCAATCATTTAATCAAATGTATGCACAAACGGAACGGATGCAATATTTGGTTGATGATTTATTGCTGTTAGCTCGGTTGGAAACCCAAAAAAAACAAATGGAATGTGTTGATGCAGGTTCATTAATTAGAGATATTTGTTTAGAGGGTGTGGCAATAGGTAAATCTAAGCAACGGATAGAATTAAGTATAGAAACTGACTGTAATATTCTGGGTGAGGAGCAAGATTTACGCAGTGCTTTTACCAATATACTTATAAATGCCTTAAAGTACTCAGAAGATGACTCGCTAGTTAAAGTTATTTGGAGAAAATCAGAGCTGGGTCTGATCTATGAAGTGATAGATCAAGGCGAAGGCATTGCACAAGCAAACATTCCCAGATTAACCGAACGCTTTTATCGTGTCGATGTAAGGCGAAGCAAAAAACTAAGTGGCACAGGTTTAGGACTGGCAATTGTAAAGCATGTATTGATGCGACATGATGCGAGGCTGGAAATAACCAGCAAGCTGGGCAAGGGAAGCCGCTTCAGGTGTATATTCCCTAGTTCACTGGTCTGTTAATAGGTACTTAAAACGCTGTGTCTTGTAATTATGGGTAAGGCGAAGCTAAAGAGATTGTGAAAGTATTTAACATCGTCCTGCAAGGTATATTTCGCGCGGCCACGGTTGCTATCGACTAAAATCCACTTGCTATAAATTCCGCATCTGTAACCGCGCGAAGTATATACTATTCTGGTAGGCTGGGTTGAGGCACGAAACCCAGCATCAAAGAATTACGCAAACTGTCATGTTTTAACTTAATGACAGATAGTCTTTAATAGGGTGGAAACGAGTCACACATTCCACCATTTATTATCTGCTGTATTAGCTGCTCTGGGACTGGGTATTATATGTTGTGATGCCTAAAGATTCAGGAAATAACCAAAGAAAATAATCAATTTTCTCAAGTAGTGACTTAAAGTTAAATGGTTTAAAAATAGCACTCACGGCATCATCATCTAAAGCTAGAATATAATCCGTTACATTGTCAAAATCACTGGCGGTAACAAAAATAACAGGGATGTGTTTTAAAAACTCACTTTGTTTTAAGGTCTTTAAAACATCATAACCGCTCATTTCAGGCATCATGACATCAAGTAAAATTAAATCTATATCGGGATCATTATTAAGTATAGATAGCGCATCTTTTCCTGAGGTCGCTTCAATGCAGGTGTATTTTGTGCCCTTAAGGATTTTACGTATCAGTATTAAATTGGCCAATATATCATCAACAACGAGTATTTTTTTCATTAAATTAATGTTGTGTAGTAGATTGTAAGCCTTATAGACTAACGACATATTATTTCAACTTTATTACAAATACTTAGTTTTCAATACTAGCGTCGACCCAATGAAATCACAAGAGAGGCGGTTAAGTGCGATAAATAGTTTCGATCAAGTGAAAGCCAAATTTAGTTTTTATTGGCCCGTGCACTGTCAGTATTGGCTTCTTGAAAACCACATTATCAAAAGCTTTCAGCATCTTACCGGGGCCAAACTCACCGAGGTTGCCGCCCTTCTTCGCAGAGTTACACAGTGAGTGCTTTTTCGCGAGGCTGTCAAAGTCAGCGCCACCCGCTAATTTTCGTTTGAGTGTCTCCGCCTCATCTTTGGTTTTTACTAAAATATGTCGTGCCATTGCTCTTGCCATTAGAAACTCACTCCTCGCTAATATTGTTTACTACAACCAACCATGCTCTGCCCGGGTAGTTAGTGTTAGGGCCTGCAGTTTACCTTGGCTATTGGGTTTTTGTTAGGCTATAGCTAACTTTTATACTTCGCCCAGGTTATTTGTTTGTAACTGCACGTTTAAAAACAACTGAATTCCCTTCTTTTCTTTCCGGAATTCTAACTCCTCAAATGACCATTTCCATAGGCGACCCATTTGTATGTTGTCAACTCATCAGGTCCAACTGGGCCGCGGGCATGAAGTTTGTCTGTACTAATACCGACAACCGAACCTAAACCATAATCACCACCGCCAGACAAACGTGTCGAGGCATTAATAAAGACTGAGGCAGAATCAACCTGCTGCTCAAATTGTTGCGCCAGTGTTAAGCTTTGCGTGGCAATACTATCGGTATGCCTCGAGCCATAGTGGTTAATATGTTCAATCGCCTCATCTATACCGTTGACGATCTTAACCGATAAAATCGGTGCTAAATATTCAGTGTGCCAGTCAGTTTCTGTCGCTGTAGCGATATTAGGCAGTATTTTTTGTGTCTGTACACAACCACGGAGTTCGATATTGTTTGAATCAAATGCCGTCTGCAGCAATGGCAGCATCTGTTCAGCACAGTTTTTATCAACCAATAAGGTCTCTAGCGCATTACAGACCTGAACGCTTTGACATTTAGAGTTAATCGCCAGATCGACTGCTTGCGCAGGATCAGCATCTTCCGCAATATACAGATGACAGATGCCATCATAATGTTTAATCACCGGAATACGAGTGCCTTCGGCAATCCGTTTAATCAAACCTTTACCGCCACGAGGAATTAATACGTCCACATAGTCATCCATTTTAAGCAACTCACCCACGGCATCATGCCCAGGGGTACGGATAATCTGAATAGCATGTTGCGGTAATCCAGCCCCAACCGCACCTTTAATCATGGCATCAGTTAGCAGCGTGTTAGTTTGCAACGCTTCCGAGCCACCACGCAAAATAACGGCATTACCACTTTTTATACAGACACCCGCGGCATCCGTTGTAACATTAGGGCGTGACTCATAAATAATACCAATGACACCTAGCGGTACTGATTTTTTAAATACCTTTAGCCCTGCTGGATTGGTATGACCTTCTAACACTCGATTTAACGGATCTGGCCGTTGCGCCACTTTTCTAAGCCTGGATAGCATGTAGTCAAACACTTTATCATCAATGGTTAACCGTTTAACCATCGCAGCAGACTGCCCAGCCAGCCGTGCTTGATCAACCTCCTGAGCATTACAATCCAACACCAGCTGCCTAACCGACTCAAGCGAGTCTGCCATTTTAGCCAGCGCAAGATTACGCTGTGCCTCAGGGGTTGATGCTAATTGACGTGCAGCTAAGCTACTTTGTTGGGCAATTTCTTTAACGGTGGGGGTGTTCATAATTTAACAGGTCGATTTTAAATGGCAGTTAAAAAGATGGACTCACTTTAGTTTTGCCCATCCTATACACAGTGATCTAACTAGCGATAACGCTTAGCCATCTTAGCTAATGGAATTACTTTGATTTTACTGGCATGTCCGGCACTGCCAAAGGCTTCATAACGTGCCTGACAAAGTGTTTGCATGGCATCTCTGGCTGCTTTATAAATCTTACGTGCATCTAAGTCATTTGCATTTTCCGGCTGAGCTAAATATTGGCGAATGGCACCTGTTGAGGCCATACGCAAGTCTGTATCAATATTTACTTTGCGGACACCATATTTAATGCCTTCAACAATTTCATCAACTGGCACACCATAGGTTTGGGGGATTTCGCCACCATAATCATTAATTGTTTTTAGCCAGTCTTGCGGTACGGAACTTGAGCCGTGCATTACAAAGTGGGTATTGGGTAAGCGTTGTTGTAAGGTTTTTAAACGACTAATCACTAATACATCACCCGTTGGCGGCTTGCTAAATTTATACGCACCATGACTGGTGCCAATTGCGACTGCCAAAGCATCAACCTGTGTTTGCTTAACAAATTCAACCGCTTCATCAGGGTCGGTTAATAATTGACTGTGATCAGCTGAATCTGCATTATCTTCTATTGATCCTAAACAGCCAATTTCACCTTCAACTGACACGCCACAAGCATGTGCCATATCGACCACGGCACGAGTAACTTTCACGTTATACTCAAAAGATGCAGGTGTTTTCATATCTTCCAGCAAAGAACCATCCATCATTACCAAGCTAAAACAGGACAGAATCGCTTGCGCACATATAGCAGTAGTTTGTCCATGAGCGCGATTCATAAGCACGGCGATATGCGGATAGTGTTCAACTGCTGCA
>DAOVVZ010000025.1:0-8881 GCA_030636915.1 Methylomarinum sp.
GCAGGCAGAATTTTCTGTAGCAAATGGACTGGCTGAGTTTAAAGCAGAATCAATGGATTTGATTGTCTGTAACCCACCTTTCCATCAGCAAAATACTGTAGGTAATCAAATTGCATTATCACTGTTTAAGCAGTCTTATGATGTGTTGCGTAAAGGTGGGGAATTTTGGGTGATTGGTAATCGTCATCTTGGTTATCACTTAGACTTGAAGAGGTTGTTTGGGGTATGTAATGAAGTAGCTTCCAATGCGAAGTTTGTTGTTTGGCAGGTGACAAAATAATGGAAAAAGAACTCAGACAAGTGGTGTTAGACACCGAGACCACTGGACTTAACCCATTGGAAGGACATAGGGTTATTGAAATAGGCTGTGTCGAAGTGATTAATCGACGGTTAACTAATAATTCGTTTCATGTATATATCAATCCAGATCGAGAAATTGATCAAGGGGCTATTGAAGTACATGGTATTAGTAATGAGTTTTTAGAGGATAAGCCTCGATTTGAGGATATTGCAGATGACTATTTGGCCTTTACCAAGGGTGCTGAATTAATTATTCATAATGCACCGTTTGATGTTGGTTTTTTAAATCATGAGCTTGCACGCCTTAAAGGTCCCAAGGTAACGGTTGAGGGTCATAGTACGGTTTTTGACACCCTGCCTTTTGCCAGAAAAAAACATCCGGGTGCCCGGGCAAGTTTAGATGCATTATGTAAACGATATGGTATAGATAATAGCCACAGGGAGTTACATGGTGCCTTATTAGATGCCGAGATTTTAGCCGAAGTTTATTTGGCAATGACTGGTGGTCAGTTTTCATTGATGGATTTTGATGAAAAAGGGGCTAAGGAAAAAAAACAGGGGATTGTTAGGTTATCGGGCAATAGGGAGAGAATTAAGGTTGTTTCTTGTAACGAGCAAGAGCTGGAAATTCATCTAAAGCGATTAGAAACAATAGAAAAAGCCAGTGGTGCAGAGTGTCTTTGGAATAAACAGTAGGGCAGGCTTAAGCCTGCCTTAGCTTATGTGACTACCTAATTTAAATAAAGCAGCAAAGCGGACTGAAGTCCGCTTCATAAAGTGCATTATTCGTTAGGTTTGTTTTTTCCGCGTCTGGAAGAAGAACCAATGCGTTTTTTATCTTTCGCTTTTCTGATTAACTTCTTATCCATAGATGAAATGTTCAGTTGTTGCCCTGCAACTCTGACTTTTTTCAATTCTTGGAATAGTTCTTTTGGCATGCCTGCTGGTAGTTCTACAGTACTGTAGTTTTCTTCAATTTTAATGCGTGCAATATGGTCGCCATCAATACCTGTTTCGTTAGCAATAGCACCTACAATATTGCCTGGCTTAACGCCGTGGCTGTTACCAACTTCAATACGGTACATTTCCATTTTTATGTCAGATGAGCGGCCTTGGCTTTTATTGCGTTTAGGTCTGCTTTCACTGCCACCGCGTTCACGGTCAGGTCTGCTTTTGCGATCATTGCGAGTAGCTCTTTTTGGTAAGTCTTTAATTAATAAAGGTGCATCGCCTTGAGCTATTTTAGCCAGTGCTGCTGCGATTTCAGCAGCAGGTACGTCATGTTCTGTTTGGTATTGCTCAATTAACTGGGTAAAGAAGCTAAGTTCATCCGTGGTTAATGTATCGGTAATACGTTGTTTAAAACGAGAGATACGCGCATTGTTTATATATTCAGTTGAAGGAAGTTGCATTTCTTCAACTTTTTTCTTAGTCGCTTTTTCAATGTTGCTTAATAAGCGTCTTTCTCTTGGGGAAACGAATAAAATAGCATCGCCAGTACGACCTGCACGACCTGTTCTGCCGATACGGTGAATATAAGATTCTGTATCATAAGGAATATCGTAATTAACAACGTGGGTAATACGATCAACATCAAGTCCGCGAGCGGCAACATCAGTGGCAATTAAGATATCAAGTTTACCTGCTTTTAGGTTGTTAATAGCTCTTTCACGTAATTGTTGCGACATATCTCCATTGATAGCAGAGGTTGAATGGCCTCTGGCTTCTAATTTTTCAGCTAATTCAATGGTTGCCGTTTTAGTGCGGACGAAAATGATCATGCCATCAAATTCTTCAGCTTCAAGTATGCGTGTTAAAGCATCCAGTTTATGTGTACCACTTACCAGCCAATAACGTTGACGAATATTTTCAGCCGTTTGGGTTTTAACCTTAATGGTGATTTGTTCGGGGTTATTTAAGTGCTTTTGGGCAATTTTACGGATAACCGTAGGCATGGTTGCAGAGAAAAGTGCAATTTGTCTTTTCTTTGGTATTTGCTCAAGTACCCATTCAACATCATCAATAAAACCCATGCGTAACATTTCATCGGCTTCATCAAGTACTAATGTTGTTAGTTGATCTAGTTTTAGTGTACCTTTGCGCATGTGATCCATAACGCGGCCAGGTGTGCCTACAATGACGTGAGCGCCACGTCTAAGCTGGCGTAACTGAATACTGTAATCTTGACCACCATAAATAGGTAGTACATGAAAACCTTTCATTTGTGATGCATATCCCTGGAAGGCTTCGGCAACTTGAATGGCAAGTTCTCTGGTGGGGGCTAAAACTAAGACTTGCGGGTCTTTTTGGCTAAGGTTTATGCGAGATAAAATAGGTAGTGCAAAAGCAGCTGTTTTCCCTGTGCCTGTTTGGGCTTGTCCTAATACATCTCTACCCTCTAAAACAAAAGGTATGATTTGAGCCTGAATAGGCGATGGTGTTTCATAACCAATGTTTTTGATGGCTTTTAAAACGGGTTCGCTTAAAGCTAGATCATTGAAAGAGGGTAATGGAGAATCAGTTTCGGACATTAATATACCTGTAGAATAAAAAAAGGCGGTGGATTTATGGAGGGGTAACTTCTAATTATACCATATTAATATTAATTTTGTTGGGCAATTAAACAGTAATATAAAGCTGGCGCAAAAATGTATTTAAATTTGCTAAGATAATGCAAATTAATATTGATGTGTTTGTTTATAAATTTTTTTGGTAAATGAAATATGAAGCGATGTATCAGGTTTTTATGGAGCTAACTTAATGAATAAAATACAAAGTAAGCATGTTGGGTTTCATAATTCTCTTTACCGAACATTACTTATTTGGTTTTTATTGTTGGCTTTGCTGCCTATGATATTGATTGCCTGGATTAGCTATCAACAGGGATATAAAACGTTAAAGGAGGAAGCGGCTAATCAATTAGAGCAAGCTTCGCAAGCTAACAGCCGCTTTATTCATAATTGGTTTGATTACCGGTTTAAAGATTCAATTGTTCATGCTGCTAATTCAAATACGCAAGCGTTGTTTAGCCATATACAGTCAGGATGGCAGCAAAGTGGTCAGTCGTTAAAAAAATATATCAGTAGTGACGCCTGGGTACAAACTGTTTATAACAGTGACGATGAAATGTTGGCCAGAATTCAACACTATGATTATATCTATGATCTATTTTTAATCGATCTTGCTGGAAATATTGTATATACAGTAAAACATGAGTCTGATCTGGGTGAAAATTTATTTACTGGAACATTGCGGAATTCTCGTTTTTCTAAAGCCACAAAAGCGAGTTTAAAAAGCGGTCAGCCTTTATTTAGCGGTCTGGAGTATTATTTACCAAGTAATAATATATTAGCCGGGTTTATAACGACTCCTATTTATAACAAGTTAGGTGAAATCATCGGGGTGCTTGCTGTTCAATTACGAATGGAAAAATTCTTTTCAGTCATTGAAGGGCGCGTGCAATCATATCACCCAATGATTCGTTACGTTGTTGATGATAAAGGGGAATTAAATGTAATACTCGATAAAAATATCAACGATATGGTTGTTACCGAGCAAAGAAGCTCACTGGTTCATTATGTGGTGGGTAGTGATAGATTGTTGCGTACAGTACTTAATGATAATTCGAGTGAAGTTCTGTCAAGGGCTATTGATACAGAACCTGTTAAATTATGGGAATTGGAAAATGCAGAGTTAGAATCTGGTGTTGGTAGTATGAAGGAATCAGCCTTCGAATACAGAGGCCCTGATGGCCAGCAGGTGATAGGTATTCACCATGCCGTGCATTTACCAGGTGTTGAGTGGTTGCTTATCAGTGAAATTAATCGTGATGAAATTTTAGCACCTGCGGATTGGTTAAAAGAAGTAACCCTAGCGTTACTTCTTTTAACGGGGTTATCGGTAACAGGTTTGGCTTCTTTTCAAGCGCGCCGTATAACCAAGCCTATTAAAGACCTGGTTAAAGCTACGAGAGCAGTGGGAAAAGGCGACCTAAAGAAGCGCGTCATAATATTAGGGAATAATGAAATAAGTATGTTGTCTGAATCGTTCAACAACATGCTGGATATAAGGCAGCAACAGTGGGATGCACTACAAGAAAGTAATGTGGTTGCTCAGCAGGCGCTTGCAGAAGTTACTGAGCAAAAGTTTGCATTAGATCAGCATGCTATCGTTAGTATTACCGACGTTGACGGTAGAATTGTGCTGGTAAATGATAATTTTTGTGATATTAGTGGATATAGCAGTGATGAATTGATAGGGGCTGATCATCGATTACTTAATTCTGGGCAACATGATAATCACTTTTTTGATGCTATGTATTCTACGCTTGTTGCAGGGGAGGTCTGGCATGGTGAAATTTGTAATAAAAGCAAGAATGGGCAGCTCTATTGGGTTGATAGTACTATTGTCCCCATTAAAAGAGGGGGAGGCAAGCCTCAAGGTTATATAGCAATTCGCACGGATATTACTGTTATTAAGAAAGCAGAGCTGGTTTTACAAGAAAATAAAGAGCGTCTTGAATTGGTGATGACCAGTACAGGTGTGGGAATATGGGATTGGCATTTATTAAGCGGTGAAATTACTTTTAATGAGAGGTGGGCGGCAATTACCGGCTATACATTGGATGAGTTGAGACCTTTTTCGAAGTCAACCTGGGTAAATATGGTGCATCCTGATGATATGTTGCGATCTACTCAGATAATGAAAAGGCATTTTAATGGCGAATTTGAGATTTATGAGTGTGAATTGCGCCTGAGACATAAAGATGGGCATTGGTTGTGGGTGTTAGATAGTGGGCAATTGGTGGAGCGCGATAAAAATGGTTCTCCGTCACGTATGATCGGTACACTGCTGGATATTTCCAGGCTTAAACAGGCAGAGGTGCTTCAGCAAGAAATTGAACAGCGCTTCATGAGGCTATTTCAATCCTCTGGGGATGCAATGTTCCTGTTAGGAGATGAGGGGTTTATTGCTAGTAATACAGCCGCTGCAAAACTGTTTGGATACACTAATGAAGAACAGCTTATGTTATGTAAGCCTTCTGCTCTATCACCTCTAATTCAGCCCGATGGGTATAATTCTGCGGCAAAAGAAAAAATCATGATGGATGTGGTTTATGAGCGTGGAGTGAATAGATTTGAATGGATGTACCAGAAAAAGAATGGTGAAGACTTTCTGGTAGAAGTTTCTTTAGCTTTAACGCCAATATTAATTACTGGAAAAACAGTGATCCAATGTATATTGCGCGATTTAACACAAATCAAGCAAGCTGAAGCGGCTTTAATTAAGGCCAAAGATGCTGCTGAGGCTGCTAGCATAGCTAAAGGTGATTTTTTGGCTAATATGAGTCATGAGATTCGTACACCAATGAATGGCGTACTTGGTATGACTGAATTGTTGTTGAGTAATCCGCTGGATACAGAACAACAGAATAGAGCTAATACTATCAAGCGTAGTGCTGAATCATTATTGACAATCATTAATGATATTCTCGATTTTTCAAAGGTTGAATCCGGCAAGCTTGATATGGAAATACTAGATTTTGAATTAGGCCAATTAATTGAGGATGTTGCTGACACTTTGGCTTTAAGTGCGGCTGAAAAAGGCCTGGAGTTTATTTGCGCTGTTAATCCAGCTATCAGCCAGTGGTATAAGGGTGATGTGGGACGTGTGCGTCAGGTTTTAACAAATCTGGTGAGTAACGCGATTAAATTTACTGAGCATGGGGAAGTTTCGGTCCATTATGAAACGCGTGTATCTAAGGATGGTCGAACGAAATTATATTTTACGGTTACAGATAGTGGTATAGGACTTGATTTAGAGCAGCAGCAGAAATTATTCCAGAAGTTTAGTCAAGCTGATAATTCAACGACGCGAAAATTTGGCGGCACAGGGCTGGGTTTGGCAATTTGCAAGGCATTGGTTGAAATAATGGGCGGTGAGATCGGTGTAGAAAGCGTATTGGGTAAAGGTTCTGTATTTTGGTTTACACTGGACTTAGAAGTTGTTGAGCCAGGAACATCTCCTGTTGAAGTCAAGAAATTCCCGGGGGAGCGTATATTGGTTGTCGATGATAATATAACTAGTCGTCAAGTATTTGGTGGATTTCTTAGTGCTTGGGAAATACCTCATCAATTGGTTGCAGGTGCGAATGATGCTTTGCTGGCAATGCACGAGGCGAAGAAAAATAATAAGCCATACAGTATAGTATTAATTGATATGCTGATGCCGGAGATTGATGGTATTGAATTGGCTGATGTAATTCGGCGTGAACAAGCATTCTCTTCAACACGACTGGGTTTGTTGGCTACGCAAGGACAAGTGCATGATGCTGAGAAAATGTATAAACAAGGTTTTTCTATTATTCTAAATAAGCCGGTTCGTCAGGCTGAACTGTATAATGCAATATTGCAATTGGCGGGATTAAACTTAGAAAATAAAGGAGATAAATTGATTGCGGTTGACGATAAAATTGAAAAAACAAAAGTCTCTTTTCAGGCTAGAGCGTTAGTGGTTGATGACAATAGCGTTAACCAGGCAGTTGCAAGAGGCATGCTTAAAAAATTGGGCGTTGATGTGGACGTTGCGGCAGATGGTCAAGAAGCTGTCGATATGTTGGTGCAGTTTCCTTATGATTTGGTTTTTATGGATTGTCAGATGCCGATAATGGATGGTTATGAAGCGACACAGCATGTTCGTGACCCACAAACGCCAGTGTTAAATCACCATATACCTATAATTGCGATGACAGCAAATGCAATGCAGGGTGATAAAGAGAAATGTTTTAGCGCGGGTATGGATGATTTTATCGCTAAGCCGGTCGATATGATTAAGTTACGTGGACTGCTAGAGAAGTGGCTTGTTAAAGAGCAGGTTGATAAAGAACCGTTAGCCCAGGAAGAGTCGGTGAGCGTTAATTCTGTTAGTGATGATCAGATATTTGATTATCAGGCATTAAGCAAACGATTGATGGATGATAAAGAGTTGATTGAAGTGATTGCTGATGCTTTTTTAGCTGATATGCCGATACAAATAAATCAAATTAACACTTTAGTTGCCAATGGTGATATTAGCAGTGTGACGGCTCAGGCGCATAAGATAAAGGGCGCATCAGCCAATGTTGGGGCAAGGCAGTTAACTGAGTTGGCATTAGAAATGGAAAAATCAGGTAAAGCAGAAGACCTAGACGCCATTAAGGAAAAATTAACAGTACTGGATCAATATTTTGAGCAATTGAAATCTATGATGAAGAAGGCACTTTTATGAGGTTGTTAATAGCTGAGGATGACGTTACTTCTCGGGCTATACTGACTGCAGTGACAAAAAACTGGGGCTTTCAGCCAATTGTTGTTGAAGATGGTGAGGCTGCCTGGCAAGAATTGCAAAAACCAGATTCGCCAGACTTGCTTTTGGTTGATTGGGAAATGCCTTTGTTGGATGGTGTAGGCTTGTGTCAACGCATTCGTCAACAGGCAACTAATAATCCGCCGTTTATTATTTTGTTAACAGCACGCACTGAAACAGATGATGTAGTCAAAGGATTGAAGGCAGGGGCTAATGATTATATAGCAAAACCATTTGCTAATGCTGAATTGCAAGCGCGATTGCAGGTCGGTCTGCGTATGCTGGAGTTGCAGGGAGAGCTAAATAAAACCCAGAATGAGTTGCTCTATGAAAAAACGGTTATAGAAAATATTATCCTGAAAATGAGGGAATCCAAACCGTTTGATCATACTCGCCTTAGGGCGCTGGAAGTGCCTGTAGAAAAAACATCAGGTGATGTATTGTTATCAGCTTTAAGCCCGGGCAACACGCAGTATATTATGCTGGGGGATTTTACTGGGCATGGTTTAATGGCCGCAGTAGGTGGGCCAGTTGTTTATGATGTTTTTTACACCATGACTGGAAAGGGATTACCTATTAAAGAGATAGCAAATGAAATTAATAAACAGTTATTGGCAAAAATGCCAACAGGTTTGTTTTTGGGGGCTATTTTTATAGAGTTGACTCCTGAAGGGCTGGTATCTCTTTGGAATTGTGGCATGTCTGATATCTTAATCTATCGCAACGCTGCATTATGGAAAACGGTGTCATCAAGTATGTTGGCTTTGGGGATTCTTAAGCAAGACTTTGATCCTGTGGTTACTTTTCAGTCAGAAGCAGATGATCGTGTGTACGCTTATTCAGATGGTATTACTGAAGTTATTAATAGTGATAATGAAGAGTTTGGGCAGGAGCGGTTGGAGCAAACAATTTGTGAGCTGTTGGCGACAGAAGATGAGATAGGTTTTTTGAAAAATAAAGTTGATGTGTTTCGAGGTGATGCTAAGTTGTTTGATGATGTCACGTTGGTGGAACTAAGGTGTTAAAACAAATAAGCAAACTGGGTTATCTCATCAATAAGCTGTTATAATTCGCAATATTTTTATTAATTCTGGATGAGAGATTTGCATGATTCAAGGTAGTATCGTTGCTTTAGTGACACCAATGGATAACGATGGCGTGGTGGATAAGGAAAGTCTAAAAAAATTGGTGGAATACCATATTGAGCAGGGAACTGATTCTATTGTTGCGATGGGTA
>DAOVVZ010000385.1:0-2928 GCA_030636915.1 Methylomarinum sp.
AAGGTATTGGAGTGGAGCTTTGCTAAACGTGAAAAAATATTGTTTTTTCCTGATCAGCATTTAGGCAGAACGACTGGTTTCATGATGGGTATTCCATTAGAACAAATTGTGGTCTGGGAGTTTGGTAAGCCAAATGGTGGGTTAACGGAACAGCAAATTAAAGACGCTAAAATCATTTTATGGAATGGTTTTTGTTCTGTTCATCAAGTGTTTCAACCGGAGCATATTGATGAGTTTAAGGCTAAATACCCTGAAACTAAAGTGATTGCACACCCTGAGGCCTGTTTTGAAGTCTGCCAAAAAGCAGATTATATCGGTTCTACAGAAAATATTCTTAAAGTGGTTAGAGAGGCAGAGCCCAATACTCGCTGGTTAGTGGCAACAGAACTTAACTTAGTTAATCGTTTACATGAAGAGTGTAAACACCAAGGTAAGAATGTGCATTTTATGTCATCGACCCTAAGTATGTGTTCAACTATGTTTAGAACAGACCCTCAGCATTTAGCCTGGGTCTTGGAAAATCTGGTTGCAGGGCATGTGGTTAATCAAATTACCGTTGAAGCAGAAGAGGCGGTATTAGCCAAAAAAGCTTTGGATAATATGTTATCCATTATCTAATTACCCAATACTTTTATTGTAATTTAAAGTGAGCTAGGAGGGGCTTTCAGCCGTGATTTGATGCTTGCTGATTGATCATGGCTCATAAGTCTTTGTTCTTATGAGCCATGATATGACCTATTTATTCGCTTTCCCCTAATGATATAAAGAGTGTGATTGAATTACATGCCGCTTGCTGCTGAATCACCGTCATAAGAAAAATAATCCCAGTTGATAAAAGAGCCTTGAACGGGAGCACCTCCTGTGGTTAATGTTCTGCTGACAACTAAACTGTCAAGGTTAAATTCAAAGAAAATGCCGTTATCACTGGCAAACGCGTAGTAATACATACTGTCTGGACTGACAAAGTTAGTATGAGACTGTAAAATTTGCCCCTGGGTTTTTGGACCACTGACAGTCACATCTCTAATTTTTCTGTGTTTTTTACTGTCAATTACAGTTAAAAAGGTATCGTGATGGTTGGTGACAATTGCTAAATTACGACTTGGAACAAAACGCGTATGTCCTGTACCTTTTCCAGTCGCTATCACTTTTTTAATCTCCATGGTCAGGCGATCTATAATAAATAGATGACCTTCTGTTGAGCCTACATATATATGGGTGCCATCAGGATGAAAATCGGCATGATGAGATGACATTGTTGCTGCATCAAAATGATCCATAGCTACCTGATCAACTAACATTAAGCGATCATTATTGCTTAAGTGCAATTTTAAAATAGCAGGGTGAATGCCTGATAGTGCAGAACCTTCCGCCAGAGCATAGAACTCGTGTTTTTCATGTTGATTTAATAGTGAAAGATCACGATGTAAAATATGGTGAACGGATGTTGGAGTCGCTACTTCATCCAGCAGAGTGACTTCCCAGTCATAATCTAGACTGTCTCCTTGTATTTTTTCAATGCCATAAAGTTGAATTAAACGATTGGCACGGTCAATAACCGCAAAACGATCTTTGCTTAACCAGGCGGGATGACCCGATGATAATGTTCCCCCGTTATCACGTGTTTGTATGGTTTCAATGTTTTCACCTGCTACTGCCACAACAGTGTCATTAATAACGTCAATAACACTGGTTAGAGGTTTGTTGGCACCAGCAATTAGAGTTAAGCCTAAGCGTGCATTGTAGGACTCTCCTGAGCGGGGTTTATGCTCAAGATTAATAAC
Organism: Methylomarinum sp.; assembly: GCA_030636915.1. Lineage (GTDB taxonomy): Bacteria > Pseudomonadota > Gammaproteobacteria > Methylococcales > Methylomonadaceae > QPIN01. The sequence continues at coordinate 1,785 of DAOVVZ010000385.1, forward strand.
ACCTAGATTTTTTAGTGTATCTGCTGTGATGACATCAATAGATTCAGACCCCCGAGTAATCGCATAGACCTTATCCAGTGTGCCCGCCTGATCAACGGGGTAAGGCGTTTTACCAATAGTATCTACCGTACCTGCTAATTGCATTTTTGGTACATCAATAACAACAACACGATCTAATACTTTATCACCATAAAAAGCACGTGCTTTAAACTGATGATTTTGCTGGTCCTGCTGTTGCCCTGACCACGCCGTTTGAGTTCCGAGTATGAGTGCGCAAGTGGTTAATAGATGTATGAATGGTTTTTTCATAAATTGATCCTTTGTTTACTGATTTACGTTGAAAGATAATTGCTAGTCAGTAAATAACTACGCATTATTTGTGCCAGCAAAAATATGTCTATGAATCAACAGTATAAGAATATTCATTAATTATAATATGTTAAATAACTTATTTTTTTGGGTGATATAACACACTCTTGTCTCACTGAAATATATGTCACATTCATATGCTTAGTTGTATTACTATTAGACCTAGTATCAAGTGGATTGAATAAAGAGAAAATATCATCATGGTAAATAAAGCAAATCAGAAATTATTCAATGATTTATTTAGTTATATCAAAGAAAAGTTACAACATGAACAGGCAGAGATATTAGTCAAATTTGCTAGGCAGTATTATCAATCAGTTGTTTTTGATGAGTATGAAAAGATAGTAGTAGAAGATTTGTATGGTGCTGTTTTATCGCATTGGAATTTGGCCTTAGAGCTTTCGGGTGATCAAAAAATAAATGTTTATAACCCGACCTTAGAAGATCATGGTTGGCAGTCTAAACATACCATTATAGAAATCGTAGTAAAAGATATGCCTTTTTTATTGCAATCACTTTGCATGGAGGTTAATCGCCATGGTTTTACCAATCATTTAGTTTTACATCCTGTTTATTCAATAAAAAGAAATGACCATGGGCAATTTTTATCACTCTTAGAGAGGACAGAGGACAATACATTTGATGAATGTCTGGTCCATCTTGAAATTGATAGGCAAAGTGATCCTCTGGTTATAACAACATTAGAAAAATGCCTAAGCGGTGTACTTACTGATGTTAGGGCAAGCACAGAAGATTGGCAAAGCTGTTTAAACCA
>DAOVVZ010000352.1:0-3156 GCA_030636915.1 Methylomarinum sp.
AGATTTTAGAGCCACAAAATAAAATCGACGACTTAACCAATGAACGAGGCAAAGTAGAAGAACAATTAAAGCAGGATAAACATTTATTGCAGGTAAGTGAGGATGTGCTTAATCATACGCCAGAAGCTGAACGAGACTTTAGTTTTCCATTACTTGGCAAAATGCAGTCACTGGCCTTGCCCGGTATCATCATTACCATTGCCACCAGTGATGATCATCGTAGCGTAATGCGTAAATGGATACAAAATCAGTTAGATAGTGATAACGGTAAAATTAGGCGATTGACTGAGCGTATCATTACGCAAATGCAACAATACAAGGATAAATATAAGCTGGAAACACGTGATCTTGATGTTGCCTTGCAATCAGCATTTGAATTTGGCGAAATGTTGGAAAAGCTGGAAAATGAAGATCTGCCTCGCCATGAAAAACGCTTTCATCAAATGCTTAAAGAAGGCACCATTCAAAAAATTGCCATGTTCCAGTCAAATCTTGATAAAGAGCGTCAGGAAATTGAAGATAAACTCACTAAAATTAACATTTCCCTAAATGCAATTGATTACAACACAGGAACTTATATCACTTTGATCTCAGAACGCAGTAAAGATATTGAAATCAGGGGTTTTCAGCAAGATTTACGCGCGTGTCTATCAGATACCTTAGGTGGAGACGTTGATTTATATGATGAAAGTAAATTTCATCAGGTTAAAAAACTCATTGACCGTTTCAATGGGCGAGAAGGATTGGTCGATGTGGATAAAAAATGGACGCGCAAAGTTACTGATGTAAGAAACTGGTTTTTATTTTCCGCCTCAGAACGCTGGCGCGAAGATGATCAGGAAAAAGAATATTATTCTGATTCAGCAGGTAAGTCAGGCGGCCAGAAAGAAAAACTTGCCTACACTATTTTAGCCTCGGCATTAGCTTATCAATTTGGTTTGGAATGGGGCGAGACACAATCAAGAAGTTTCCGTTTTGTGATGATAGATGAGGCTTTTGGACGAGGTTCAGATGAATCAGCCCGGTATGGTCTGGAATTATTCAGTAAACTCAATCTACAGTTATTAATTGTCACCCCATTACAAAAAATTCATGTGATAGAAAATTATGTGAAGAGTGTGAATCTGGTACATAACGAAGGGGGTAAAAATTCAATGTTACGGAACTTGACTATTGAAGAATATAAAAAAGAAAAACAGGGAAGGGCTGCAATGTAGCTTTATGTTATGCAAAATTTATTTATTACCCCCAAAACTCTAAAACAACGTGTATTAAAAATCTGGCAACGTGGTGACATACACCGAGCATGGCTACAAAAAAACACATGTTTTCCGCTAGAAATTCAGCTAAAAAGCCTATCAGCCAAAAATTTACTTTCTAATTTTAGTGAAGTGCAGGATGTTATTCATGCGCTACGCCAAGACAGTAAAAAACAAGGTTACTTAATATCAGACAAAGCTATTTCTCACCGTCAACTGGGGGAACAAAGCATTCCAGCAGTTATTATCTTTAAAACCGAAGTGCTTTTGTTACATTACATATCTAAAACAGCAGAATTTACACAATTCAAAATATTGATAGAGCAAACTTTACAGCAGGATGCATTGTTATTGGATTGGTTAATTCGTTACCCTTTTAAAGTCATGCAATATGCGGATGTTTGGTCACAATTATTAAAAGTGTGTCATTATTTTGAAACATATCCTCAGCCTGGTTGCTATATTCGCCAATTAGATATTAAAGCGGTTGATAGTAAATTTATTGAACAACACAAAAGTATATTAAATGAATTATTAACACAAACTTTGGCAGAAACGGATTATCAGGCTGAAATTACAGGATTAAGTAATCATGGTTTTGAACGGCGTTATGGTTTACGTTATGACCAGCCATTGATTCGCTTACGTATTCTGGATGCCTCACTTGCCGTTCATGGATTAACCGATTTGACATTGACGGTGAGTGAGTTTAAACAATTTAATATTGCGGTTAAAATCGTGTTTATTGCCGAAAATAAAGTTAATGGGTTAGCATTTCCTGATTTCCCCAAAGCTATTGTTATTTTTGGTTTAGGTTATGCGGTCAATTTATTAGCTAATGTTCAATGTTTACATGATAGAAGCTTGTACTATTGGGGGGATATAGATACCCATGGTTTTGCAATTTTATCGCGCTTGCGTTGTTATTATCCACAGGCAAAATCTTTGTTAATGGATAAAAAAACCTTGGAACAATTTGTTCATCTTAGTGTTTACGAGTCATTAACAAGCTCAGAACAAAAACTATTGTCCCATTTAACGGATGATGAAAATGATCTTTATCAGCAATTGCAAAAGAATTTACTCCGCCTTGAGCAAGAGCGTATTAGTTTTGTATATCTTCAAGATACTTTAAAAGTGTTAGAAAAATCATGAAACTTGGTGGGAATAATCTTTTGTCGAAAGTTTCTGGGGTGATGTAGCACGATGTGTTGGTTATATTTTGATTATATTTTCTGGACAAATACATAAATTTAGATTATTTTTAATACTTTAAGGATGTTTATTTTGGAGTTGAATATGAAATGGGTTAAATCTTTGAGTTTGGTGCTTGCTTTGGCATTTTCAAGTGCCAGTTTTGCGGCTACACCAGTTAATGAACCAGATGGTCATGATGTAATGATGGATGCAGTGTTTCTACGTCCGCTTGGTTTTGTGGGTATAGTAGTTGGTTCGGCCGTATTTATTGGCTTGAGTCCATTAGTTGCTATTGCTTCAATTCCCGCTCCACATGATGCTTTTGAAAGATTAGCTGATACTATAGTAATAAAACCAGTTAATTATACTTTCAAAAGACCAGTCGGTGATTACGACTATAATGAAGGGTTATATTAGAGATACACTCTTAATTACTCTGGTTTAAAAGATCTTAAACCAGAGTATTAATTTCCTTTAAGCGATAAATTTCCAGCTTAATACCTCATTTGCTTTCAATGGTGTAATCGTTTCATCATTGACTTTATAGCTAGCGGGTACTTTCCATTCTTGCCTTTGCAGAGAGATAGTTTTGCTATTTCTGGGTAATTGATAAAAATCAGGGCCAAAAAAACTGGCAAATCCTTCCAGTTTATCTAATGCACCTGCTTGTTCAAATACTTCAGCATAAAGTTCTAATGCT
>DAOVVZ010000045.1:0-7437 GCA_030636915.1 Methylomarinum sp.
GATGTAATAATAATAACGCCGACACGTTTAACTTCACGGTCAATAAGAAAAGGATGCTTGTACTCAGGATTAGCATGAGCCAGATGTCTAATAATCTGGCTTATCTTTTTAGAGTAGGGACGCGTTGCCTGCATTCTGTCTTTTGTTTTACGCATTTTACTCGCGGCAACCATTTCCATTGCTCGAGTGATCTTTTGAGTATTTTTAATACTCGCAATCTGTGTGCGTATTTCTTTACCAACAGCCATGAGAAGCCCCTTACCAGCTACTTGTTTTAATAAAAGCTTCTATTGCCGATTGAATGCCTTTCTTGATTTCATCGCTATAGTCACCGGTGTCATTGATTTTTTGCAATAAATCAGCTTCTTCAGACTTCATATAGGATTGTAAAGCCGCTTCAAAATCACGTACTTTGTTAACGTCTAAATCATCAAGAAAACCTTCGTTAGCAGCATGTAATGAAACACCCATTTCAGCGACTGACATAGGCGAATATTGATCCTGCTTCAACAACTCTGTCACACGTTGTCCACGTTCAATTTGCTTACGAGTGCTTTCATCTAAGTCAGAAGCAAACTGAGCAAACGCCGCAAGTTCACGATACTGAGCTAAATCAAGACGAATACCACCACCTAGCTTTTTAATGATCTTGGTTTGAGCCGCACCACCTACTCGTGATACAGATAAACCAGCATTAACCGCAGGACGAATACCCGAGTTGAATAAATCTGATTCCAGGAAAATTTGTCCATCAGTAATAGAAATTACGTTAGTTGGTACGAAAGCCGATACGTCACCACCTTGCGTTTCAATAATTGGTAATGCAGTTAAAGAACCTGTTTTACCTTTTACTTTACCGCCAGTTAATTTTTCTACTTCAGCTGCATTAATTCGAGAAGCTCTCTCTAATAAACGAGAATGGATATAGAAAACGTCACCTGGATATGCTTCACGACCTGGTGGACGACGAAGTAATAATGACATTTGACGATATGCCCAGGCTTGCTTGGTTAAATCATCATAAATAATTAACGCATCTTCACCTTTATCTCTAAAGAACTCACCCATTGAACAGCCAGTATATGGTGCAATGAATTGAAGTGCCGCAGATTCAGAAGCAGAAGCAGATACGATAATAGTATGAGCTAAAGCATCATGTTCTTCTAATTTACGTACAACGTTAGCGATAGAAGATCTTTTTTGACCGATAGCAACATAGATACATTTAACACCTGTACCTTTTTGGTTGATAATCGCATCAATCGCAATCGCTGTTTTACCTGTTTGTCTATCACCAATAATTAACTCACGTTGACCTCGACCAACAGGAATCATAGAATCGATTGATTTCAAACCTAATTGCACAGGCTGATCAACTGACTGTCTGGCAATTACGCCAGGCGCAATCTTTTCAACAGGTGATGTTTGAGTTGTTTCAATAGCCCCTTTGCCATCAATTGGGTTACCTAGACCATCAACAACACGGCCCAATAGCTCTTCACCAACGGGTACTTCTAAAATTTTTCCAGTACATTTGACTGTGTCGCCTTCTGTAATATGTTGGTATGCACCTAGCATTACCACACCGACAGAATCTCTTTCCAAGTTAAGCGCCATACCATAAGTGTTTTCTGGAAACTCCAGCATTTCACCCTGCATTGCTTCAGAAAGGCCATGTACTCTGATAATACCGTCAGTCACGCTGACTACGGTACCTTCTGTATGAGCTTCGACACTAACGTCAAAATTCTCAATCTTCTTTTTAATCAGATCACTGATTTCAGATGGATTTAATTGCATATTTATTTTTTCACCCTAATTTAGTAGTCCTTAACGGAATGCTAGAGTTTTTTAGCTAATTGTTGAAGCTGACCTTTAATGGAACCGTCAATTACTTTATCTCCTGCTTTAGCAAGAAAACCACCAATCAAAGTTTTATCAATTGATGTTGTAATATGAACTTTTTTGTCCAATTTTTTTTCCAGCGTAGTAGCGAACTTTTTCTGCTCTTCTTTAGATAGAGCATAGGCACTAATGACTTCAACATCGACATAACCTTCATGCTCTGCTTTAAACGATTCATAAAGCGCCGAAATTTGAGGAGCCAGTATTAGTCTGTCATTTTCAATCAATAATTTCAGAAAGTTCACACCTTCTTGTTTTAATTGATCCTGACAAATATCTAATAGCAAAGCTGTCAATTGTTCCTGACTCACTTTGGGGTTAGCTATTATGGCTGTCATTTCCTTATCTTGCATAACAAGCGCTAAAAAAGCCAGCTCATCAGACCATTCAGAGACTGATTTACTTTCTAAAGCTCTTTTAAAAACCGCTTCTGCATAAGGTCTTGCCAGTGTTGATAATTCACTCATTATACTTATCCTAACTGCTCAGATACTTTGCTGATAATATCCTTATGTTTTGCTTTATCAACTTCCTGTTGCAAAATCTGTTCAGCTGCTTTCAAGGCTAATGAAGAAACCTCTTTACGTAAGCTCTCTTTAGCTTGCTGCATTTCTTGCTCGATTTGCGCTTTTGCCGATTCAATGATTTTTTCACCTTCCACTTTGGCGTTATCTTTTGATTCTTCAACAACTTCGTTAGCACGTTTTTGTGCAAGAGCAATAATATTTGCAGACTCTGCTTTTGCGTCTCTCAGATATTGTTTCGCTTTTTCCTCAGCTAGTTTAATATCTTCCTGACCTTTTTCAGCAGCAGCAAGTCCCTCAGCAATCTTCTTTTTACGCTCTTCCAGGGCTTCAATTAGTGGTGGCCACACATACTGCATGGTAAACCATACTAGCAGTGTAAATGTGATCATTTGACCGATCAGAGTAGCATTGATACTCACGGTTTGTTCCCCTTATTGCTATTAAAAAAGATAACTAACTTAACCAGCTGCTGAAGTAACTGCTGATAAGAATGGGTTAGCAAAAGTGAAGAATAATGCCATACCAACACCAATCATAGTTACCGCATCAAGTAGACCCGCAACGATGAACATTTTAACTTGTAGCATTGGAACTAATTCTGGTTGACGAGCAGCACCTTCAAGGAACTTACCACCTAACAAACCAAAACCAATCGCTGTACCAACAGCACCCATACCCAAGATAATACCTACAGCGATAGACGTTAAGCCTTGTACATCTGCAATTAAAGCTGCCATTTCCATAAAACCTCCAAAAATAATATTAAAATAAAGTTAAAAAATTAGTGATCTTCGTGCGCCATGCTCAAATAAACAATGGTAAGAACCATGAATATAAAGGCTTGTAACACAATAATTAATAAGTGAAAAATCGCCCAGGGAAAGCTCAATACTGGTTGCAAAAATGCAGGCAATAATGCAATCAGGATAAAGATAAGCTCACCGGCATATAAGTTACCGAATAGTCGTAATGCTAAAGAAATAGGCTTTGCAATCTCTTCAACAATTTTCAATAACAAGTTAAAAGGCATCATCCATGGGCCAAAAGGCGTACAAGTCAGCTCTTTTGCGAAACCAAAAACACCTTTAATTTTGATACTATAAAAAATAATTAATAAAAACACACTAATTGATAATGCAAATGTTGCATTCAAATCGGTACTAGGTACAACACGTAAGTATTCAATACCCATTAATGAGCTGATTAATGATAATAAATCAACTGGAAGTAAATCCATGGTGTTCCATAATAGAACCCAACAAAAAATGGTCAATGCCAAAGGTGCAATTAATTTGCTATCACCATGAAAGGTATCTTTCACCTGCTGATCAACAAATTCTATAATCATTTCAGCAAAGTTTTGCATCGGCCCAGGCACACCTGATGTGGCACTAATCGCTACCGATCTAAAAAACCACAAAAACAAAGCACCTAATGCTGCTGAAAAAAACAAGGTATCTAAATGAACTGTCCAAAATCCCTCACCTACTGACAATGGTGTCAAATGGTGAACAATATACCCTGTAGAACCGCCTTCGCTAGCCATCTTTTCTCACACTTTTAAATTCAAATTCATGCGCAAATAATATTAACGCAAGCCAAAAAACTGATAATACGGCTACAAAGCATGCCATTAAAGGAAAGAATTGAACATTCGGAACCTGAAAAGCTATTGCAAATAACGCGCACGTCATCAAGATCTTTCTTGATTCGCCACTATAAAAGGATCGTACAATTTTTTTTGCACTATTACCTTTTACTAAGGACATTCGATAAGCAAAATATAGGTTGGGTAAAAAAGCGGTTAAGCCACCCGCAACTGATGATACGGCCATACTCACTGTGCCTAAAATCAAAAAACCTGCGCTTGTAATAACGACAACCAAGGCTTGTAAAATTAGAATCTTTTTAACAGTTGAATAGCCAGATTTCTCTGCCATTACTAAACCCATACTAAATAGTCGTGGAATTATAGCTTTCAGCCACTATTAAATCAATCTTACATGGTTAAATAAATTTTTCTCTTGGCAGTCCTAAATGAAAGCCCTGGGCATAATCTATCCCCATTTCTTGCAGTTTATTCATGATTTCTTCTGACTCTACAAACTCTGCCAGTGTTTTCATTCCTAATTGCTGACAAAGATTATTTAAAGTTTCAACCAACACGCGATCAATTTTTGACTCCAAAATATTGGTAATGAACGCGCCATCAATTTTAACGTATTCAAAATGTAATTCTCTTAGATAATGAAAAGAATTATAACCGCTACCAAAATCGTCCAACGCAAAAGCAAAGCCTTTTTGTCGTAATTTTGTCAGAAAATTACGCATGTTAGAAAGATCACTTATTGCTTCACGCTCTGTTACTTCAAAAACAATTCTATCTGGAGGAATATCATTTTCTTTACACAAGTTTTCAGCATAATTGAGAATGTCATGATGCTGTATCTCTTGAGGGGTTAAATTAACAAATACCAGAGGCATAGTGCCTGAATCAGCTTTATGTGCCGCCATGAACTGCGTCACTTTTAACAGCATGACATGATCTAGATTTAAGCTGATGTTATATTTATCGGCGGCATCAATAAACATGCCCGCAGAAATGACTTCACCATCTTCTGTTTCTAGCCTTGCCAAGGCTTCGTACGCATATACTTCGCCTGATTTGCAATCCATAATGGGTTGAAAATAAGGTACGATGCGCTGATCTTTCAATGCTTTTCTTAATTGTTCAGAAAGTCCATGCATTTTTTTACTATGCGCTAAATTTTGCTCGACACTATCTAGCTGACAAATAAAGTCTTTCCCTGAATCTTTTGCTTGATAGAGTGCAATGTCAGCACCTGAAATCAGATCACTAATAGTATTAGCATCTTTCGGAAAAGTCGCAAGCCCGACTGAAATACTGATATGAATATTTTTATTTTTTAAACTATCAAATTCAAACTCATTTTCCCTAACCGCTTGGCGTAAACTTTCAGCCACTATTAAAGCATTTTCTGTGGAGGTTTCCGGTAAGATAATGGAAAACTCATCACCACCAATACGCGCCAGCACATCGCCTTTACGTAAGTTTTTTCTTAATGTTTGGGATATATGTATCAGAACCTGATCACCACACATATGGCCATGGCTGTCGTTAACCCCTTTAAAATTATCAAGATCTATAGACAGTATGGAAAACTGTGAATGATGGCGAGTCGAACGCTCAACTTCATATTCAAGAATATCGTTAAAATAGCGACGATTATGCAACCCCGTCAATGGATCATGTTCGGCATAATATTCCAATTCATCCAATGAACGACTAAGGGACTTACTGGACCCCACGACCATAACCATAACTGCAAGTATTGATCGGATAATGCTTTGTTCCTGAGTACTGAGTGGATAGCCCGAAGCGTAACCAACACCTAAAATTCCACCTAAGCCAGGTTTCCCCCCTAATACACCAACAGTAATAATTTCAACTTCATCAATACTTCGTTGCGCCTCTATTCCTGATACATCAAACTCTTCAATATTAACCAAAGTATCAGCGTGCATACCCAGTTCGGAAATCAAATTTTCCGACAGGGTTTTACGAGCATAGTGTTTACTATCATCTGAATATTGCCCAAGGTAATACAAATAAATGTCGACGCCATTTGCATCACTAAAAGCAATAGTGAAAAAATTCATCGGAAAAAAAACATGAAATTCACGCAAAATATCCTGTACAAACGTTTTCCATTGGGTCACATTTTCGTGCGATAAAATGATATTTTCCAACACACTCGACTGACGCTCAAATAGACTTTTATCGATTAATGTCAGAGAAAGCCGCTCCACTAACTCATGCGTTTCTACAATTAAGGATTCAATCCGCTGATAATTTTGTACTATATCTTTATTGTGTTCATTTTTTAATAGGGCTAAATTAGACCCTACATTTTTAAGGCGTTTAGCATAAGTCGATACTTTTAAATGGACATCCTCCTCTCCTGACAGCTCATCCAATGCAGAAGAAACTTTATTTAACTCAATAAGGGTCATATCCATAAGACCTTTATCAAACATCTCTGTTCTAACCTGACATTCAAGTAAGCCTGTTAAGGTTTGGATAATATGGGTATAAAAAGCCTTAAGCTGAGAAGGTTGTGAGTGAAAGCTTTCCATTAGTCTGATTCCAATGCAAGTAAATCACTGCCACAAGGTAAATCATATAGCCAATCCAGAAAGTCTTCTTTTGCCTGGCCTCTATACACAGGACCATGTTGTGGCGCAATAATATCAACATCCAGTTTACGCACCTGCTCAACCCAAAAACGTAGTGCGCGGTTTGACGCCATATAACGCTTATGAAAACCTTCAGTAAACTTTAAATGTTCAGTGAAATTATCAACGAAGATCTCGCAATCATCCTCAGGAACCATTGAGGCACCAACATCACCTGAAAATAAAATTTTTGAAACGGGGTCGTAGACATTGATTTGTCCTGGTGAATGTAAAAAGTGTGCAGGTATAAAGTTTAATACCAAGCCAGAGGCTAATGTTCTTTGCTCACCTTCATCTTCTATTCCGATAAAACGTTGCATACCAGTAATACCATAATGAGGTAAAAATCGATGCCAGATTTTAGAGACATAGACTTTTGCTGAGGTAAGTCGCAACCAACTCGTCAAACCTCCAACGATATCAGGATCTTGATGAGATAAAACGATGGCTTCAATATCTGCTGGCTGAACATATTGCAACATTTCATTTAACACATGAGGCATAACACCAAATCCACCTGGATCTAATAAAGTACCTTTACCATTATGGATGATTAGATACTGATTGGAGGGGATGCCATCCTCTTCTCCTGGCTCACTTTCATTTAACAGGATAAATCGATGTGTCCCCCCATTATATAAAGATATATTATTTCGCATTTTTTATTCCCATATATTTTGCACGGAAAATAATAACACAACAGCGATTTATGTGAACCATTGCTTGAGGCCAGTTTTATTTAAACAGC
>DAOVVZ010000167.1:0-4688 GCA_030636915.1 Methylomarinum sp.
AGGGAAAAACAGCAAACTCAAGTGGCTTAAGACTATAAACCACAACTAATAGAATAATTAATGAAAATGCAATATTGAAAGTGAAAAATAAATCCAATAGAAATGCTGGTAACGGAAGCACAACCATTGACAAAATCATGACAATGATTACTGGTGCACCCAAACCCATCCCAGAAACTGATTTAACTGTTTTGACTACTTTTTCAAAATCCATGATTTTATTTTTCTTACCACTGTTGAACAATATACTGAAGATATTGATATCTGCATTAAATCAAAGTCATGACTGTTTTCAGTCATAGTCCTATTAAAGCAGTATTACTGCTGTCTAAACTCACCTGGCACTTTTAAATCCTTAGGTGGTGATGGTTTTTCCCAAAGATTTTCAGTTGCTGCTTTTAACTGAAAAACATAAGCCAATACTTGCGCTACTGCCAGAAAAAGCCCTTTAGGAATCTCTTCCCCTAACTCTGTTGAATAAAATAAGGCTCTTGCTAATGGGGGTGCGGCAACCAAAGTAACCTCAGCAGCTATCGCACTATTTCTAATTTGAGCGGCAATCATATCTACGCCTTTTGCAACCAATATGGGTGCGCCTGTCCCCATAGGATCATACTTTAAAGCAATCGCAAAATGTGCCGGGTTGGTCACAATGACATCTGCCTTGGGTACTTCTTCCATCATTCTTTGTTGAGCCATTTCCATCTGCTTGCGACGTATTTGTCCTTTTACTTCAGGATTGCCTTCTTGCTGCTTCGACTCATCCTTAATTTCCTGTTTAGACATTTTTAATTGTTTTTTGGTATTCCATATTTGATAAGGAACATCAATAGCAACCACCAATACTAGAGTTGAGCTTAAAATCAAAAAACCAAACGAGATAATATCAACTGTTTTATAAATAGCGCCTTTTAATGGCAGAGAACTCAACCCCATGAACTGATCTAAATATGAATTAAACAATTTAGTAGCTACAAAAATCACTAATGCCGTTTTTACAATAGCCTTTAACAGCTCAACCACACCATTCAAACCGACCATCTTTTTAAAACCACTGATTGGGTTCAACTTTGACACCTTTGGTGCCAGCGCTTCAGTACTAAAGTTCCAACCTCCTATCATCATGGGTGTAATCAATGCCGCAATGACCAGGGGGATCGCCAGAGGGAATATTAAGAATATTCCATCAAGCAAAACCTGCTCAAAAAAAATAATGATACTTGCCTCATCAAATATGACTTCTCTACTCAGCTGAAACTGCTGCTTCATCAATTTTAATAAGCCGTTACCAATAAACGGTCCAACAAACAGTAGCATAATGGCTGCCGTCATCAAGGCAACAAAGGTATTTAACTCTTTGGAACGAGGAATTTGGCCTTTTTTCCGGGCGTCAGCAATGCGCTTTTCGGTGGGTTCTTCTGTTTTATCTTGTCCAGAATCTTCAGCCATTTAGCTCACCCAATAAAATCATAGCCTTAATATCTGGCTAATCAATCTAAAACCATCTGTTAACACTACTGAAAAAACATCCAGCGCATTAGATAAGTACATCCAAATCAATACCATACCCAACATGATAGTAATGGGAAAACCTACCCCAAAAATCTGTAACTGTGGCGCAGCTCTTGCTGCCACACCAAAACTAATATTAACAAACAATAATGCAGCCATTATAGGTAAAGCCAACAAAACACCTGCCGCAAATATTTGACTACTCCAGGTAATAATTGACCACAAATCGTCTAAACTCAATCCCACAACTGCAACAGGTAAGGTATAAAAACTTTCTACTAACATTTCAATAACCAATAAATGCCCATTAACCCCTAAAAATATTAAGCTGGTAGAAACCACAAATATTTGTGCAACAACAGGCACTTGCACCCCTGTCACTGGATCGACCATGGAAGCGAACCCCAACCCCATGCTAAAAGCGATACTTTGCCCAGATACAAGCATGACAGAAAAAACCATCTGCAAAATAAAACCAGTCGCCAAACCAATAGCAATCTGTTGAACCGTTATCATAAAGCCCAAATAACTAAACATTGCGACATTTGGCATATCGGGCAATAAAGGCGCTACCACAAGGGTGATTAATAATCCCGCTATGACACGAATCTTCGCGGGTAGTGCGCGGACACTAAAGACAGGTATGGAGATAAACATTGAACTAATACGCATGAATGGCCAGACAAATGAAGCTAAAGCCGCTAATAACTCATCTTCTGTGAAGCTCACCTACTTCAGCCTATAAGCTCGGGGATTTGGTGCATCAAGTTTTGAAAATAATCAATAATCACTTGTAGCATCCAGGGACCTGCAATCATAAGCACCACAATAATGGTAAGTAACTTAGGGATAACGGTTAAGGTTTGTTCATTAATTTGTGTCGCTGCTTGAAACATAGAAATAATGACCCCAACAGCCAACGAGGATAGCAAAACAGGTGCGACCAATTTTATTGAAACCACTACTGTCTCTTGAGCTAACGCTGAGATAACATCTGGTGTCATAATTCAAGCTCTTGAAATAAAATTATTAATGATCTGTTACACATAAAAACTCGCAGCCAACATTTCTAAAACTAAAGACCAGCCATCAGCTAAAACAAACAGCATAATTTTAAAAGGTAATGAAATAATCATCGGTGATAACATCATCATCCCCATGGACATCAAAACACTGGCAACCACTAGATCTATAACCAAAAAAGGCAAGAAAATTAAAAACCCAATCTGAAATGCTGTTTTAAGCTCACTAGTAACAAAAGCCGGCAATAACAAAGAAAAGGGTACGTCATCAACCGTCTCAAAGTCTTCTCTCCCCGAAATTCTCATAAATAACTCCAGGTCGGCTTCTCGAGTTTGCTTCATCATAAACTGTCTAAATGGCTCTGATGCTTTTTCAATTGCAGTGGTCACATCAATTTTTTCTTCCATATAAGGCTGCACAGCCTGCGTATTTACCTTGTCAAAAACTGGCATCATAATGAATATGGTTAAAAACAAAGACAGACCAAGCAAAACTTGATTGTTTGGTGCCTGCCCCGTACCGATTGCCTGGCGCAACAAACCTAGCACAATCATAATACGGGTAAAGGATGTCATGGTTAACAATAAAGAGGGCAATACCGTCAACATTGTCATCAAAGCCAAAATCTGGATAGTAACGGTGTAACTTTGCCCACCATTAGGGTTCGTCGTCACTGTTACCGCTTCAATACCTGGAACCGCCCAAGCCGAGGCAACAGGTATTAAAAAGCCGCAAACACTATAAAAAACTAACAAGCACTTACTCATTTCCAGTACCTGCCATGACCTGTTTAAGTTTTAAGGAAAACTCATTTTTCTCTTCACTGCCAGACTTATCTAGAAACAACTGGTCATCCCCTTCAAGTACTAATAAATTATCAATCCTTCCCGGTGTAACCCCTAAAACCAGCTGTCTGTCACCCACTTGTACGAAAACCAGTTTTTCTCGCACCCCCAAAGACAAACCAGTAACCACTCTCATACTTTGTTTTGGGCTTATCGATAAAACACCCATTTTTCGCATAAACCAAACACAAGCAAAAAACAAGCATAAAACAACAAGCAAGCCCAAAGACCAGTTTAGTATATGCCCATAAGACACTGTATTATCGATAGTTTTATTATCAGAACTTATTGCAGCCACTGCCGACAAAGGATAGTATAAAAAAATAAAACTACTGATAATTAAAGCTCTCAAGCGATTACTCCTTGTTTTATTAGCGCCCCAGGGAAACATTAACCTAATTTCTTAACACGCTCGGTTGCACTAATAACATCAGTTAACCGAATACCAAATTTATCATTTACAACAACCACTTCACCGTGAGCAATTAAAGTACCATTAACCAGAACATCCATTGGCTCTCCAGCAAACCGGTCTAATTCAATCACGGATCCTTGATTAAGCTGTAACAGGTTTCTAATATTGATATTAGTTCTTCCTATTTCCATTGAAACAGTAACCGGCACATCCAGAATAACATCCAACTTAAGGTCAGCTGTCGACATATCTGCATTCGAAGATTTAACTTCATCTTGAGTTTCTAATTCATTAAACTGAGCAGACTCCATAACTTCGGCATCCCCCTGCTCTTTTAGCGCATCACCCCAGTCAGCATCTGCTCCAGCCTCGGCATCCCCCTGCTCCTGCATTGCAGCACCCCAATCATCGCCTAATCCTTCTTCGTCTTCGCTCATTCTGCTACCTTATTACTACAAAAATGTACTTAATTATGCCCAAAAGCAATCATCAACACTAAACTCTACATTGAATCCTGAGTTAACTTTTCTTTCACTTGAACAGCATAATTACCATCTGACAATCCAACCTTTCCCTTAAAGATAGAGACTCCCTCTGCTTGAACAGTCACTGATTCTGGCATATCGATAGGTATAACATCACCTTTCTGAAAACCCATGACATCTTTAATAGTCATTTTTTTCTCAACCAACAAACTATTTAAAGGGACATCACTACGCAGCACTTCCTTCCTAAAATTTTCTTGCCAGCCGCCATCTATTTCACCTCTATCACTACCGACTGCATCTAATAATTCACGAATTGGCTCTATCATCGCGTAAGGCATAGCTATACTAATATCACCGCCCCCGCCTTCAAGTTCCACATGAATAGTTGAAACAACCACAATCTCG
>DAOVVZ010000075.1:0-6379 GCA_030636915.1 Methylomarinum sp.
ACAAGGTATATGCTAGCTGTAGTTTCACCGTCAAGAAAACATCTTAGCTGCTCTGATCTTGATGGGTGTCTTAATTTTCTTAATGCTTTGGCTTCAATTTGACGAATACGCTCACGTGTTACATCAAACTGCTTACCTACTTCTTCCAAAGTATGATCAGTATTCATATTAATACCGAAGCGCATACGTAAAACTTTCGCCTCTCTTGCAGTTAATCCACTCAATACATTCTGAGTTGATTCACAAAGACCGGCAATTGTAGCAGATTCTACTGGAGATAGAACCTTTCCATCCTCAATAAAATCACCTAAATGTGAATCTTCATCATCACCAATCGGTGTTTCCATCGAAATTGGCTCTTTTGCAATTTTTAAAACTTTACGCACTTTATCTTCTGGCATTTCCATGCGCTCAGATAATTCTTCTGGCGTCGCTTCTCTACCCTTTTCTTGAAGGATCTGTCTTGAAACGCGATTAAGCTTATTGATTGTTTCAATCATATGCACAGGAATACGAATCGTTCTTGCCTGGTCAGCAATAGAACGAGTAATGGCCTGTCTAATCCACCAAGTAGCGTAAGTCGAAAACTTATAACCACGGCGATATTCAAATTTATCTACCGCTTTCATCAATCCTATATTGCCTTCTTGAATTAAATCCAAAAATTGCAATCCACGATTAGTATATTTTTTAGCAATTGAAATAACCAATCTTAAATTGGCTTCAATCATATCTTTTTTAGCTCTTCTTGCCTTAGCCTCACCAACCGATAAACGGCGATGAATATCCTTTAAATCAGAAACAAGTAAACCATTACGCTCTTCCAGATCTTTCAATTCACTTTGAGCCTTTCTTATTTCACTCTCACATTCCTTTAATACCGCCGAATATTCCGACCCCTTAAGATAAGGCTCTATCCATGAACTGTTTGATTCATTTGCGACAAAAGAATTAATAAATTCTTTGCGTGGCATCTTTGCCTTTTTAACGCAAATGTCAATAATTATTTTTTCTCTTTTCCTTACTTCAGTAACCACAGGCTTAAACATGGACAGCATTTTCTTCAAATACTGAGGTGCCCATTTAAATTCTGTAAAAACAACAGAAAGAGCGTCAAGTGCTAGCTCAGATTTTTCGTGGCTATAGCCATTTTTAGAGACCGAATCCGATGCGACTTTTAATGCCTTTTTAAGCTCATCAACTTTAACCTTGACATCTTCATAATCCAGGCCTTTGACCTCTTCATCACCATTTTCTTTACTTGCAGCTGCAGCCGCAGCTGCAGCTGCGGCAGCTTTTGGGTCAAATTCAGGTTCATTCAAGTCAACCAAATCACTGACCAAGTCATTTAAACGGACTTCAGAGTCTTCATCCATTACAGAATCAAAAGCCGTTATAAACGATTCAACAATCATCTTTGATCTTGCAACAGCAGCAACCATTTGTCGCTGCCCTATTTCAATTCGTTTTGCTATTTTTAACTCTTCTTCCCGAGTCAATAACTCAACAGACCCCATCTCTCTCATGTACATTCGTACCGGATCTGTAGTCCTACCAAATTCACTGTCAACTGATGCAAGCGCCGCTACTTCAGCTGCGGCATCATCATCGTCTGATGTTATTGCTGAATCAGATGTTAATAATGAGTCAGCATCGGGTGCAACCTCATTAACCTGAATACCCATATCAGTAATCATGCCAATGATATCTTCAATTTGCTCAGGGTCAACAATATCACTAGGCAAATGGTCATTGACCTCAGCGTAAGTCAAATAGCCTTGCGCCTTACCTTTTGCAATTAATTGTTTAATTTGAGATTGTTGTTGTTCTTGATTCATTCTTTGCCCACAAAATACATGCATTCCTCGGCTCTGCCGAACAGGAAATTATAACACCAAAATAAATATACGACCACCCTATCTTTTGCTGACCAATAACTTCCGTAACTGGCTCTTTTCTTCCTGACTTAGTCCCCCAGACTTTTCTTTCATCAACAACTGATTCAAAACAACTTCCTCCATCTGCTCCAGCAACCTGTTAAGCGCCCCTGAAAACTCAGCCTCAACACCTTGCTCAAGAATAAAAAAGTTCCAATTGATTAGCGTGTTAACCACCTTTTCACTTGGTTTACCTCTAAAATACTCCGACAAAACAGCCGTATCTTTTTGCTTAACAGTCTCAATAGCCTGAATAACCTCTTTTAAGACGGCCATCCCAGGAAAGTCCACATCCAGCCATTCCGCTTCCCGCTGCTCAACAAACTCAATTAAGCCTGGGTTCTGAAGCAATAAAGCAATAACTATCCGAACAGGAGATAACTTTACCCGTCCTTCATGCTTTTTTACCCCAACAGTCCTTGAGTGATTGGATTCTTCTAGCATAGCAGGGTTTTCAAAAACTTCCATAACTGGACTTACAGACAACTCCTTTAATCGAGCAACCATCATTTCCCGAAAAAAACCAGCCGGAATTTTTTCTACATAAGGCTTAGCCTCGGATAACAATTGCGACCTACCCTCTACAACTGACAGATCAATACCCTTACAAAGATGCTCAAAAAAATAAGCTGACAATGCCTGAGATGCTTGCACTCGCTCTTCAAAAGCCTCCAAACCTTCCTTTCTAATCAAGGAATCAGGGTCTTGACCCTGTGGCAGCAGCATTACTTTTATCTGCCGCCCATCCTTAAGACAAGGAAAAGCCTCCTGCACAGCCCTCCATGCTGCTTTTTGTCTCGCCACATCACCATCAAAGCAAAACACCAGCTCCGAAGTAAAGCGAAATAACAAATCCAAATGTGTTTTTGAGGTTGCCGTACCTAATGCCGCAACGGAATAAGCAACACCAAACTGACTTAGTGCAAGCACATCCATATAACCTTCCACTATCAAAATTCTTTTTGGCTTAGATAGCTTATCCAAAAGCTCAGATAAACCGTAAAGCTCCCTACCTTTTGAGAAAATAGCTGTTTCTGGTGAATTCAAATATTTCGGTAAAGAATCATCCAGCACCCTTCCACCAAAACCTATCACTCGCTTACGCTTATCTCTAATAGGAAAAACAAGTCGCCCTCGAAAACGATCATAAACCTTACCTTCGTCATTCTTAACCAGCATACCGGCATCGATCAACAACTGGTTATCAAACCTGCTTGCTAACGCATCCCACTCATTAGGTGCATAACCCAATGAAAATGTCTTGGCTATTTCACCGCTCAAGCCTCGACTCTTTAAATATTCAACCGCTTTAGCTCCCTGAGAATTCATCCGCAACTGCTCGACATAAAACACGGCTACTTGCTCAAGAATGGCATACAGGCCACTATAATCCTGCTTTTTGCTTGAGTAATCTGCCACCTCCCTTGGCACATCAACACCCGCAAAACTTGCTAAATCTTCAATTGCTTCTACAAAATCAAGATGACTGAATTCCATCAAAAAACTGACAGCATTACCCCCAGCACCACAACCGAAGCAATGATAAAACTGTTTTTTACGATTAACAGAAAAGCTAGGACTTTTTTCCGTATGAAAAGGGCAGCGAGCAACATAACTGCTCCCAGCCTTTTTTAATGGGACATGCGAATCAATCAGATCAACAATGTCGACCCGCACCAAAAGATCATCAATAAATTCGCGAGGAATTCTACCGGACAACGAGTACCCAGCCTTTTTTATTTATGATACAAGCTTAGCCTTAATCACTGAGCTTACAACTGACATATCTGCACGCCCCAGCATTTGAGGCCTTAAAATACCCATGACTTTACCCATATCCTTAATCGATTCGGCACCCGAATCTGATACAGCTGCCACAACCATCTCTTCAATCTCATCCTGAGTCAACGCTTGAGGCAAAAAGTCCTGGATAACTAAAATCTCAGCCTCTTCAACCTCGGAAAGGTCTGTACGTCCCGCGTCGTTATACTGCTTTATCGATTCACGTCGCTGCTTTAGCATTTTATCCAGAACAACAATAGTGCGAGCATCATCAAGCTCAATTCGCTCATCAACTTCAATCTGCTTGAACGCAGCCAAAATCATGCGAATCACTTTTAAGCGATCTTTATTCTTCGCCCTCATTGCGGCTTTCATATCGTCCTTGATACGATTTTTTAATAAGTCCATCAGTAAGCCTTAAATTAAAGTTGTGGGCGACCGCGACGTAGGTTTTTCAATGCATAACGCTCACGAGCCAATTTTTTCAAATGACGCTTAACCGCTGCTGCACCTTTACGCTTGCGTTCTGCTGTTGGTTTTTCATAAAATTCACGACGACGTACTTCTGATAATACACCGGCCTTTTCACATGAACGTTTAAAGCGACGGATCGCAATATCGAAAGGCTCGTTTTCTCTAACTTTTACTGCTGGCATTATATTTACCTTAATATGTTAATATGCTCAAGGATCACTATGATCCACAAATGAACTCTCAATTATACTCACAAATTTGATTTAATCAAAAAACAATGTACATTTTAGGCATAGAAACCTCTTGCGATGAAACTGGTGTCGCTATTTATCACTCAACCAAAGGCTTAATCTGCCATCACTTGTATAGCCAAATTAGCATGCACAGTGAATATGGTGGAGTTGTTCCAGAATTGGCCTCACGTGACCATATTCGTAAATTAACACCACTAATCAGACAGACCCTAGCAGACAGTAAACTAGATAAATCTGAAATCGCCGGCATTGCCTATACAGCAGGCCCGGGGCTTATGGGCGCTCTTTTGGTCGGCGCAACGACTGCCCGTAGTTTAGCGTGGGCATGGGGAATACCTGCTATTGCCGTCCATCACATGGAAGGCCACTTACTCGCGCCTATGCTAGAAGACAATCCTCCAACATTCCCTTTTGTCGCGCTATTAGTTTCTGGAGGGCATACCTTGTTGATACAAGTAGACGGCATTGGCCAATACACACAGCTAGGCGAGTCTTTAGATGATGCAGCTGGCGAAGCCTTTGATAAAACAGCAAAAATGCTTGGCTTAGGTTATCCCGGTGGCCCAAAAGTATCTTTATTAGCAGAAAAAGGCACTGACCGCTTTAAATTCCCCAGACCTATGACCGACAGACCAGGCTTAGACTTTAGTTTTAGTGGTCTTAAAACATTTACCATGAATACCATTAACGCAACCGAAAAAACCGACCAAGACAAAGCAGATGTTGCCTATGCTTTTCAAAAAGCAACCGCAGAAACGCTCAGCATAAAATGCAAAAGAGCATTGCAACAAACAGGACTTAAAACTTTAGTAATTGCAGGAGGAGTCAGTGCAAATAAACAGATTCGAGCAGAATTACTCAAAATGGTTAAAAAAGAAAGAGCAGAACTATTTTTCCCTAGACTAGAGTTTTGTACAGATAACGGCGCAATGATCGCTTACGCAGGATGCCAGCGACTACTCGCAGGACAGCATGAAAACCTAGAGATTTATGCCAAACCACGCTGGCCAATTGATAATCTAATCAGCATTTAAAACTCTAAAAGACCCTCGATAGAAAAGTGATAGAGACGATGAAAGTATTCTGCGTAGACTGGGTTGAGGCACGAAACCCAGCCTACAAAACCATCATTATTTACACATAAGATAAATACTTTCATAGTCTCGATAACGCCTTACACCAAGCACACCAAACAAGTAGAAAAACCAATCAACTAAAAAAAAGATGCAGGATTCCGCTACCGCTGTATCAAACCTACGAAACTCCGCTCTTTTTCGCCTTGAACCTTTCGCCTGCTCTTAAAAACTATTTCTCTTCGCCTGCCAGCAATCTTTGGATATTACTTTTATGGCGCCATAATAAAATCACTGAGATTAAGATAAAAACAGCAACTAAATAAATATCACCCACGATAAACCAGACATATGCAGGTGTTAATACAGCTGCAACCAAAGCAGATAGAGAAGATATTTTACTGATTTTATAAACAATAAACCAGGTCCCCGACACGGCAAGCCCCAACAACCACGTTACACCTAAGGTAACTCCAAATGTTGTTGCAACCCCCTTACCCCCCTTAAATCCAAAAAAGATAGGATATAAATGCCCTAAAAATGCGGCAAATACAACGGAAGCCAATATCATAGTATCAACATTTAAAAATGTTGCTATCAAAACAGGAATAAATCCCTTTAACGCATCACCTATCAACGTTATTGCTGCTGCTTTTTTCCCACCAATTCGCATGACATTAGTTGCCCCAGGGTTACCCGAACCATGCTCACGCGGATCATCCAACCCCATTAAGCGACATACAATAATGGCACTGGATACCGATCCAATCAAATAAGCTGCTGGCACTAATAACCACTCAATCATTACATTCTCTCTCAATCAAAACTTGTATAGCAGAGACATTTCCCTGATACTGAT
>DAOVVZ010000422.1:0-2641 GCA_030636915.1 Methylomarinum sp.
AAAGACGCGACGATTGCGGTGATTAAACATCTGGATGGTATTTGCCATGTTTATATCGATAATCATGCGGATGTAGAAAAAGCAGTTAATATTGCATTTAATGCTAAAACGCATCGTTATGGTGTCTGTAATGCGATGGAAACATTGTTAGTTGCTGAAAGTATAGCGAGCGAAGTACTTCCTTTATTGGCTGAAAAGTATCAAAGTGAAAATGTTGAATTACGCGGATGTCTTAAAGCCTGTTCATTAATCCCTCTGTGCGTTAGAGCAACTGATGAAGACTGGGATACCGAGTATTTAGCACCCATATTGTCAATCAAAATTGTTGAAGACATTGATGAGGCTATTGAGCATATTAATCAGCATAGCTCAGGGCATACAGAATCAATAGTCACTGAAAGTTACACATTAGCTAGACGGTTTTTACGCGAAGTAGACTCCAGCTCGGTGATGGTTAATGCATCAACGCGTTTTGCAGATGGCTTTGAGTATGGTTTAGGTGCTGAGATTGGTATTAGTACCGATAAGCTCCATGCCCGAGGCCCTGTGGGACTAAATGGATTAACCACTTTGAAATATGTGGTACTTGGTGATGGCCAAATCAGAGTCTAAATGATAGGGATATATGGCGGTACGTTTGACCCAATTCATTACGGGCACTTGCGTACTGCTTTGGAAGTTAAAGATATATTTGGACTAGATGAAGTTCGTTTACTCCCCTGTTCAAAGCCCGCGCATAGAGAATCGCCTGCAACAACAGCAGAAATGCGATTCGAGATGTTGAGTTTAGCGGTTCAGAATCAGCCTGGATTAGTGGTTGATAGGCGGGAGCTGGATAGAGAGGGTTATTCTTATATGATTGATACTTTGAAGTCTATTAGAAGTGAATTTCCCAATCAGTCTTTATTGCTTTTTATGGGAACAGATGCTTTTGATGGGTTAATGAGGTGGCACCAATGGCAGCAGTTATTTGATTATGCGCATATTGTTGTTATCACCAGACCAAGCTATCAGCAGAATCTGTCTTCTGAGTTTTTATCTTCCAGAATGGTTGATAATCGTGAACGTTTGATGCAAGAAAAGGCGGGGAGTTTGTTTTTTCAAGCAGTCACTCAGCTCGATATTTCTGCAACGGCTGTTAGGGATTTGATAAAAGCAGGCATGAATCCTGCTTATTTACTTCCAGATAATGTCATTGAATATATAGATAAAAACAAACTTTATAAATAAAAAGTTTGTTGTATAAAAAAATTGTAGTGTTACGCATAAACTAAAGAGAGATTAAATGCAAACAAAAGAAGTACTAAAAATGGTTGAAGGTGTTCTTGATGATCACAAAGGACAAAATATTACAGTTTTAGATGTAATAGGAAAAACCAGTGTGACTGATTATATGGTGTTGGTAACAGCTACATCAGAAAGACATGCAAAATCATTATGTAATTATGTATTAGAAAAAATAAAGGAAAATGGATTAACGCCTTTAGGGGTTGAAGGGTTGCAAGGCTCAGACTGGGTTTTATTGGATTTAGGTGATGTGATTTTGCATGTGATGACAGCTCAAGCACGTGAGTTTTATCAATTAGAGAAATTGTGGTCGGTTGAAAGAACTGACGAATCGGCTTAATCAAATCATTTAAGAAAACTCAAAAATTGCCGCTAATAAGATATGGTTGAAATTATGTGAGTAAGAGGGCTGTATAAGCAGTTCCTCTTTATTACATATGATTTGTTTTGGGTTGGATGGGGTATGTCGGTGAAAATAACAGTTTTAAGAAGCGTGTTAATTGTGGCCTTAATGATGTTGGCCGCTTGCTCTTCTAGTATGCCTAAAAAGACGAGCGAGCAAGTTGCAGAAAAGGTTTTATTGGTCAGTGGCTATGCTCAAATACAGAATCAGCCTCAGTTAACGGCTAAACAAAATCGCTTTGCAATAGAGCAGGCAGCTAAAATTAAAGCTTATAGAGCACTTGCAGATTTGCTTTATAGTGAAAATCTGAATAACGGTTTATTAGTTGCAGATCAAGTGATTAAGGATGAATCATTTAGGATCTATGCTGATTTGTTTTTGCGAGAGGCCAAAGTTGTAGGGTTTCAAAAAATTATGGATCAGCAAAAGGTATTGCTGAAATTGCATTTAACACCGCGTTTTTATCACTGTATTTCATCAACCGTCGAGATTGTCTCTCAATGTTTGCAAGAGGATGGCAAAACACTCTTTACCCGAATTGGTTATCAGCAGGCCGAAACGGAGACGGTTAATGTATCGTGTCCTGAGTGCCTGGCATCGTTAAGTATCT
This sequence comes from Methylomarinum sp., assembly GCA_030636915.1. Taxonomy (GTDB): domain Bacteria; phylum Pseudomonadota; class Gammaproteobacteria; order Methylococcales; family Methylomonadaceae; genus QPIN01. The sequence goes on from DAOVVZ010000422.1 coordinate 2,301, forward strand.
CTGGGTTTTCTAAGGAAAAAAACGAAGTTGATAGGGCAATGTTAGATTATGGCTTTTATGATTCGGAAGGGATGATTAATTTAACCGTAAGGACAATGCTGAATTATATTGGTCTGACACAGATTATTTTTAAATAATAAAATAGCTAAAGGAAAGTAGATGAAATATAGCGTCAGTCTGTTGGTTTTTAGTAGCTTATTTTTTCTACAAGCTTGTGTTAAACATGTGTCTGAAACCACCAGTCCTTCAGATGTAAGTGTCGTTAATCAGGCGATTACCGTACAAGGTCAGGCAACGATAAAGAAGGGTGCCAAATTATTAGCCAGAAAGCAGGCATTTAG
>DAOVVZ010000333.1:0-3314 GCA_030636915.1 Methylomarinum sp.
ATACAACGCTAGGTGATTTATCGCCTATTAACTATGAAAAATTCCAATTGAAGGTGTCCTGTTAGACTTGACCAGAATAAAATATCATGGTCATTTGAACCGCACAAATCACAAGAAACCATCTCAAATAAATTCATTAATAACCTCTTTAATTATTTTGTTTTTCTTTGTGAGTGATCTTACTTCTTGGTTGTAATCTAGCGTGGTTGGAATTATGGTATTTAATTTGTTGTACATGATGCGTGATGCAAGCCCTTTTTGTTCAAACATTTCACTAGATATCCAATGATCTTCATTCAGACAAATATGTAGAGCTGGTATTTGCATAGCTAATAATTCATAAGCACTTACTCCAAAAGAGATAATGCCAAAATCAACTTGTGTTAAAAACTCAGCCATATCAGTAACATTTGATTTAATAGACACATTTTCAGCTATGTTTTTGATAAACGAGTAGTCAGCGTGATTGGCATCGATTACTACAGTTATATTTATTTCTTTTTTAAAACTGAGCAGTTGTCTCACTACAGCTAACGTTAAATTCTTAGGATCAGTTCCCCCCATCATAACAAGGATATTTGGCTTGTCATTTTTAACTTGTTTATGATTTTGATAAAACTCGGGCCTTAATATTACATATTCCCAATCTTTGTAAATTTTTCCAGTAAATCCCTCCCAGTCGAGTTCATCAACTTGAGGAATAGGGGGATAAAAACAAAGATCACATGCCTTGCGATAATCACTAGGTTCATCAATAGCGACGGTGAGTATATTTTTTGCTTTTAATTGCTCAATAGTTTGTATGGGTAAACCATCTCGTACATCACCAATAAAAATATTAATGTCTAACTGTAAGGCTAATGTTTGTAACCAATGATCATAGTCAAATGACGTAGGGGCAATGAGTACTTTAAAACCCTGCTCGGTCACTTTGTCTATTCCTAGCTCGTAGTTTTTCATTGCAAAAAAGACACAATGACCATCATCTTTAAAATTTTGAGCAAGCACCAGACAGCGAGTGACATGGCCAAGGCCTATTGCAAGCGATGCGTCACAGCGAATTAAAATATTAAGTTTATTCAAAAGAGTTTCTTATTGATTTAAACGGGCGCAAGCCATCACTCGGGTCGGCACGCCAAACTCTATCTGCTTGCTCACTTGCTGCAGGCTGTTTTTCCCCGTTTCCATCGGCAACAAACCCTTCTTTAACTAAAGATATGGTGTTTTTGATGGCGTCGGGTAACCAACAGTGGCCAGCTGCAAACTCTTCACCTTGGCCATCGAGATCAAGGTGAAATTCAATGACTTTCGCTCCCCACCGATGAATAGCCCGCAGTAAAACAGCAGGAGAAACACTATGATCAGACAGCCCCGTATCACATGAAAATGCGTTATTTAGTGTGGCAATTGCTTTAACATTAGCTTCATTAACAGGGGTTGGATAACCCGATATCGCGTGAAGCAAGGTTAAATTTGCGTTGCTGTGTTTTTTAAATACATTAACAGCATGGTTAATTTCATCTAGTGTTGCCATGCCTGTTGATAAAACAAGATCTTTTCCTGTTTTTGCACATTTTATGATTAGTTCATCCCATAACAGCTCATAAGATGCGATTTTATAAAAATCAACATAAGGTTCAAGCTCTGTTACTGCTTCTAAATAAAAAGGGGTGCAGGTAAATTTTAAGCCTTGTTTATGTGCGTAAGAAGACAGTTCAGGAAGAAATGCAACAGGCAGTTCCCATTGCTTCCTTTTTCTATGCTCTTTACTTTTATTTAAAATTTCTGGTGCGAACAGCTGATCTATTTTAAACAATTGAAATTTCACCGCATCACAGCCAATTTCTTTTGAGACTTTAATAAACTCTTTAGCTCGCTTCAGATCTTGGCCGTAGTTACTGAACACTTCTGCAATAAAGAGAGGCAGTGAATTAGTCATTCTATTTTTATACCCTGCATTACCTGATACATATATTCAGCTCTTACCCAATCTTCTTCTGTATCAATATCTTGCACTAGATATCGAGGTAAAATAACAGGAGAGCTATCTTTTCCAAAAGCAACACTTTCTGATTCTTTATGGAGGTTAGTCCAATAAAACTGCGCAGCATCTTGATAGGCAGGCTCTAAATCTTGACTTCTAGTCATAAAGTGCTCAGGTGTGAACATTTCACAGCGCCCATTTTTATTAACTTTAAAAGCCCGCTGAATTGGAAAAGGCATCGGTGTTGCGGAAAACACATTTATTGCTTCACTATTTTTTATTTTTTCATGCCCATCAAGCAAATATTTTGATTGTAATAATGGTGCAGTAGCATATATCGTGCATAAATAATCAAACTCTTGCCCCTGCTCTTTCAGCCATTTAACTGCATGCGCAGCAACCTCACCCGTACCGATAAAATCATCAGATAATTCTTTTGGTCGGATAAAAGGCGCTTCAGCCCCATAACTTATCGCAATACGTGCAATTTCTTCATCATCTGTTGACACAATAACTTTATCAAAGCATTGGCTCTGCAACGCTACCTCAATAGAATAAGCAATGATTGGTTTACCACAAAAATATTTTATATTTTTACGAGGTATACGCTTACTTCCACCTCTTGCTGGAATAACGCAAAGTTTCATTGTAATACCTTTTTCAAAACATTAACCACTTCCTCTTGCCCTTCAAAGCTTAAGCCATGATACAGTGGAATACTGACCCCTTTATTATAGTAATTTTCTGCCTGCGGAAAATCACCCTGCGTAAAGCCCATTTGTTGATAATATGGCTGAGTGTGTACAGGGATATAATGTACGTTAACACCTAATTTATTTTCCCTGAGCTCATCAAATACTTGTGACTGTGTTTTACCTATCCTTTCTAAGTCTAATTGAATGGGGTATAGGTGTAATGCTGAATAACTATCTTTTGATTGATAGGGTAACTTAATTGGCAAATCTTTTAATAACTCATGGTAACACTGTTGCAACTGATGTCGTTTTGCAACAAATTCATCAAGTCGTTGCATTTGGCTAACACCTAATGCCGCTTGTAACTCTGTCATACGGTAATTAAAACCCAGTTCAACTTGTTGATAATACCAGCCTCCATCTGCTTGCTTGGTCATCAACTTTGGATCTCGAGTTACACCATGGCTACGAAATAATTGCATTCTTTCTGCCAAGTTAGCTTGGTTAGTTGTGGCTAACCCACCTTCTGCGGTGGTAATTATTTTTACGGGATGAAAACTAAAGATAGTAATATCTGAATACTGGCAGCCACCTACTGGTCTATTTAAATATTTTCCGCCGATGGCATGGCTGGC
>DAOVVZ010000211.1:0-4269 GCA_030636915.1 Methylomarinum sp.
GTGTGGTTATTTGTTTTTTTGTAGATTAAATGATTTGGGCTTGGTTGTTGAAGAGGAAAAGACTGCGAATATTCTTTTCCTCTTCAGTGACCTAATTACCCTTTCCCGGGTAGCATACCCACAGTACCCGGTTTGATGCGTTTACATGTTAAAACTACATCTTTCATGTGACATTTTTGCAAACCTTTTTCATCAGTGCATTCGTTACACTCTGCTTTTCCGTTTTCTTTGACCGCTTGAACATGCCAGCCATAGCCTTGAGTTTGGCAGAATTTCTTTGAGTAGATTTTGAGTTTATAGGCTTTTTCAGCTGTTGCTTTGGCTTTGTCGGGGGATTCACATTTAACAGAAGGCAAGGTATTAGCCATTAAATCTCTATAGATATACTCGGTAGAAAATGTTGGGCTGGAAAAGAAAGATAGCGTTATTAGAGCCGTAAAAAAAGTAATTCTCATGTGTTTCTCCATTATTGTTGTTTTATTTAGGAATAAAAATTCATATTTATTCGTAGTCTTCTTTGCTTAAAACTCGAATATCCATTTGACGGTATTCATCATTTAATTGTTTTTTTATGGGAGCAAATTTATCATCTTCACTACTTTTTACAGTTAAAAGCACAGCAATAAAAACAATAGCGACGGTCGCAACGTATAAGATAAAGTTATCTTTTTCTTTAATTTCTTCAGACATAATATTCAACCTTTAGTGTGTTATCTAAACCTGTGACTCTATTACGGTACATAACAAAAACTCTTGTGCCCTGTTATCCGCATTGAAGTCACGGTTTTGGTTTTAATTAGCGATAGACAGGCTAACGCCAGATAAAATGTTTCTTTGAATGCTCATGTAGAACCAAGGGTTTAGTTGGCTTCTATCATGCATCTAGGATAATTTCCTCATTTATCCTAGTGACTGGTTTTTATTTAATAGCATGCATTAAAACTTGATCGGTACCTAGTCGGGTGGCTTTATTCTTATTTTGTTTAGGGTGGATAAATAGCCTTGCTAAAAAAGGTATCGAAACGATACTATAATGAAATGGACTTGTTGTTGTCAACTAAATATCGAATCGATATTGTTTTGTTAGGAAGGAGGTATGGATAAATTAGAGGGATAAATTTTTTCTGTTTGGTTTTTTACTGGAAATAAAGTGGCGAATCACTACAAATAAGCTGACAAGTAAAAAACAAAGGATTTAAATTGCTAGCCAGCCTGATATCGATCCGCTATCTTTTATTATGGTGATATCAGTTTTTTATTGCAACTAATATATTGAATATCATGATAAAATCACAATTTTACTGAGTTGTGTTATTTTGAGCTTATCTTCCTTTAATAGCTATGCGAAAACCTAGCAGGTAAGATCCAACGATGTGCTGAAAAAATATTTTGTGGGTAGGCCTGGTTATAATCGTCATGTTGTAAAAAATCATCAGCAAGATCTTGTTGATGATATTAATAACCAGATTGCAATAAATGGATCTGCTGCAGGGCTAATAAATATTGAAAAAAATCCAGTTTTTTTGGTAAATATTTTTTGAAGCAACGTCATCATCCTTAAATTGGAGCGTGCTCCAGGCAGCTTTTTTCGCTGTCATTTTTACTTAGGTTTTCTTGTGTTAGTTCGCAGAAGAACCCTTTTGATTTTTTAGAGAAATTTTTGCAGGTTTTGCACAAGCCAAAAGATTGTGAATTATTTGCTTTCTGTAAAGCGGTGAGTGCTTCAATAAATATTTCTCCTCCTCCGTTTATTGATAACTCATTATTCAGTATTGCAGTTGCATTCTTAAATAATGCTGTCGGCTTTGCTATTTCTAGCGTGTTAAGCCCTTTAGGTAGCAATTGAATGTGATAAACGCGTTTGTCTGTCTGGTCTCTGGTTTTTTGTATAAATTCTTTTTTCTCTAGAATAATCAATGTTTGGGAAACTGTTCCTCGCGTCATACCTAAGTAATTTGTAATGGCTGCTGGGGTGTCACTGTACTTATTACATAAAGATAAATACTCCAGAATTTGGAAATGTACCATTTGTAATTTTAACTCGGTGCATCGCTTGCGTTCTTCTGAGCGAATAAGTGCTGACATGTATCCAATTAATTCAAAGACAGTTGATTTCTTCTGGGAATTTAAGAATTTGTTTGTTCCTGATTTGAATGATTGTGATTGAGAGGCTTTTTGTAAAGCATTTAATGCCTGTTCAAATTCCTGTTGTTGGACAGGGTTTGGTTTGTTTTTGTTGAGAACTAATGTTGCCTTGTTGAATAATTCTGTTCTACGTGTTTTTTTTAAAATAGCATGGCCAGATGGCAGCAAATGAACATGAACGATACGTTTATCCTCTTCATCTTTATGTTTTTCTATATAACCTTTTTTTTCTAGCACAATGAGTGATTGAGAAACTGTGCCTCGAGTCATTCCGAAATAGGAGGCGGTGGCTGCTGGCGTATCGGTGTATTGATTTGAATGTGATAGATAATCTAATACTTCAAAATGCATCAGCTGTAGTCTGAGTTCGGTGCATTTTTTGCGTTCTTCAGAGCGAATTAATGCAGCCATACATTTTACATATTCAAAAATGTCTACTTTTTGCATAACGTTTAGGTATTTTTGATGATGATTACGACAATACTCAAAATAATTTGAACTGTGGGTAGTCTAAATTAGTTATTTTAAGCTCGTTGTGTTGACAGTGAGGAGTGTAGCTTATAAAGTAATAGTGAGTCGAAATTATTTTAATTGGGCTTTTTCTGATGTGGTTTAAGGATTTCTCTAAAGGGGAATTATAACATGGACGTTAAAAAATCTAACTTTTAAGAATGTTAGTCTTTAGCTGGTGCTGGCGGCGCTGTCACCGGCTTTTTTTGTTTATACTTCGCATTATCACTCAATAGTGATCTCTGACTGCGTGAAGGGTAAAATGGTAACGTTTTTAATGGAAAAAGTTATGGCATCAATAAAACAAATTTACATTTCAGCTGTTGCCAAAATAAAACAAGGTTGTCTAAAGTAATGTTTTTTGTTGTATATCAGGTTATTATTTGAGGTATCACTCTAAGGGTAGGCAGGAAATCAATATGAAAAAAACAATAATAAAAATGAATCATTCCATTTTAGCAGGTGCAGTCGGCCTACTTTTATTGGCAAGCGCTGTGCAAGCTAGCTCTGATATGCATCAATTATATGAGGATAATTGTGCCAGTTGTCATGGTTCTGATCATGGTGGTTATTTAGCCCCCGCATTAAATTCAGATACCTTAAAAGGGCGTAGTCCAACTGCGTTACGTACATTGATTATGACAGGCAGTTTTGAAACATTAATGCCTCCATTCTTCGGGAAATTGAAGGATGATGAAATCCGTTCAATGGTTAAACATTTACAAGCAACACCTAAATTGAAAAATCCTGCGTGGACAATTAAAGATATGAAAGCCTCTTTAAAAGTCTATGTTAAGGATGAAAGCAAGTTACCTTCAAAACCCACGTATCAAATTGACAGTATGGATGATTTGATCGGGGTGGCAGCACGTGGTAAATACGGTCGTGGTACAGGTTCTAAAGCGGTCTTTATCAATAGTAAAACGCATAAAATAGTGGGTGAGATTGAGACGGGAACTGCGGCTCATCTTATTGACTTTGATCCTGCGAATTCGCGTTGGGCCTATGTAAAAACAGATACAGCTGAAATATTTAAAGTCGATTTATATTCGATGACAGCGGTTCGTAGTATTAAAACAGGTTATAACGGACCTGGTATGGGTGTTTCCCGTGATGGGCAATACATCATGGCTGGCTCATTTGTGCCTCATAATGCTGTAATTTTAAGTTCCGATTTGGAACCTCTGAAAGTCATAGAACTTGAAGGTGTAGATCCTGATGGAAAAAAGGTCAGTTCTGATTCGGGTATGATTATTGGTACACCTTTTGCCGATATTTTTGCAATCGCATTAGAAAATGCAGGGCAAGTCTGGGTGGTTGATTTAAAAGAAGGCTTTCCTATTACCAAAATCAAAAATGTAGGCAGGCATTTACACGATGCCTTCTTGACGCATAAAGGTCGTAAGTTAATGATTGCTTCATATGATGATAGTGTAGTTATAGCAATCGACTTAAAAGACCGTAAAATCATCAAGAAACTGAAAGCGGGTTGTGTCCCTCATGTAGGTGGTGGTGCAGCGGTTAAAGTCGATGGTCGTACTTTAGGTTTTGGCACTAACTTTGGAACATGTGAAAAGACTGTTGTTAGTGTCTGGGATTTAGACAAAATGGAAC
>DAOVVZ010000424.1:0-2609 GCA_030636915.1 Methylomarinum sp.
GGTGAGACTTCCGGGAAGGCATCAATGGGAATATTTTTAGCAGCGTAAAATCCAGCACCGGATAATAGTATGACTAATAATGCTATTAATATCCGTTGAGATAGGGCAAAGCGGATTAGGTTTGCCATTATTCATCACCGCCTAAACCCAGCCAGTTGGCTTTTAGAGCCACCGCACCACGAATAGCAATTTCAATATTTGCTTTTAAATTATCGTTACCGGTAATAACAGAGTTTTTTTGTTGTTTACCAATAACTTCAATAGGAGTTACTGCAAAACCGGTTGAATTACGAATAAACAGATAGGGTTTTCCTTCGTTCTGTGCAATGGCCGCATTGGGCACCATGAATGTTGGCTTATTACTGCTCTGAATAATTTGTGAATTAACATTCTGTCCTGCTCTGAGGGTTGAGTGAGAATCATTGATAACCGCTCTGGCGAGTTTGGTCTGGTTCTGTGCGTTAACACTTTGACCTAATAAGGTTATTGTTGCCGTAATATCTGAATTTTCAATCAGAACTTTGTCACCAATTTTAATACGCTTCATTTGCTCCTGGGGGATATTTATTTCCAGCCAAAGTTGCTCAAGGTTGGCAATACGATATAAAGGAGCAAGAATATCCAGTCTTTCCCCCGCCACAACCATTTTTTCTAATACTACGCCTTTAATAGGTGAGTGTATGGCCAGCTGGCTGGTTAGCCGTCGGCTACTAGTTAGTTTTATGATGTCTTTATCTGACATCCCGGCAATTTCCAGTAATTGTCTGGCTTCGTCGGCTTCAGCCCGGAAAGTACTGTATCGATTGCGACTTTCTTGCCAGCGACGGTCAGAAATTACGCCTTCTTGCACAAGCTTTTTGTCACGCTGGTAACCGGCCCAGGCTAAACGTTTTTCACTATTAGCTTTAAGGAGTTGGCGTTGCAAAGATAATAACTCTGGACTATTAATAAGAGCGAGAACCTGGTACTCTTCGACTCTATCCACAATGGTAACGTTAAGTTTACGGACTAACCCGGCTTGCGTGGCACTGACTATGTATTCTTGGCTGGGGGGAATAGTAACTTTAGCCGGGGCGTATAACAAAGGGATTTTCTTAATGGACTTTAGCGTTCCAATTTTTACACCCAGGTTATAGAGTTGAACCTGGGTTATTTTAATTTCATTATCGTTGGCATTGGCGTTAATGCTGCTTATAAAAAGCAGTATTAATAGAATTTTTTTCATTATTTTCCTTATGGTAGAACACCTACAGCCTGGTTATACAAGGCAATATTTTTTTGTAGCATGACTTTATGTTCTTTAGCATGACGAATGGCATTGAATGAGCGAGCCTGGATTTTTAATAAGTCCATTAAATTAATTTCACCAGCAGAAAAACTGAGCTGTGCCATTTTTAAATGAGATTTTGCAATTTGATTTAATTCATTGGCAATTTTAAGTTCAACCCGGGTGACTTCCAGCGCATGATTTGCTTCATGATGGTCCTTTTCCAATTCACGAAAAAGATAGGCTCTTTGTGTGAGCGCTTCAGTGAGTTCCAGGTTTGCTGCCGCAATTTCTGGGGCAAGGTGAGCGCTGCCGCCAAAGGGAATGGATATTCCTACACTCATGCTTTCAATGTCGTCTTCACGTTTATCATCTCTTTCACTTTTTCCCCCTAGGAAAAAGGTCGATTGACCCGAACCCGCAGATTTTACCCAGTTAAGTTCAGCTTGTTTGCGTTGTATGACGGCATTAATAGCAATTAGTTTTGGATGGCTTTCAGAAATCTCCTGGATTGGGCTCAGCTGTTCTTCATAATCAGCCGGGATGTCTGTCGTTTTGTTTAAGCTAATATAGTTTTTGCGGGCATGCATCATTTCAGCTTCTGCTTGTACCAATAATGAGCGTTTTTCTAGCTGGTCGCTTTGTGCCAGCAATAAATCAGAACGCGGCAAGTCGCCTAATTCAACTCTACGTTTAATTTTACTGAATAGTTTGTCAGAAACATCCAGAATTGATTTGGCCTGATCATAGCGGATACTTTCCAATTCCATATTCCATAATGCGTTTCTTACCAATCCAGTGACATCCAGTTTTATCGCCGAGGATAGTTGTTGGGTTGCATTTTGAGCCTGTTCTGCTACCGCCTGGCCCGCAGAGCGCTGTCCCCAATTCCATAAAGGTAATTCCAGTTCACCTTCAATTTCTCTGTAACCATTATCATCACCAGGTAAGTCATCTTTATAACGCATGGCAATAACGGGAGCACCTGCTAGCCAGCTATTACCTCGTTGTTGTAGGGCATTAGCTTCCTGTTCGCGTGCTGAATTTAACAACTGTTCCGGGAATTTTTCTATTGTAAAATCAATAAGCTTGGGTAAGGTTAATGATTTGTTAATTTGAATGGGGTCATGATGATCAACAGCGGCATGTTCATGGGCAAAACACAGGGCGTTTGATAACAAAAATAAAGATAATGATAAAATAATATGTCTAAAGTTAGACATAATTAAACTCCTGGTAGGATAAAAAAGCTGTTAATGAGTATGAAACTTGATTTATATGATGTTAATTTTATAACATTATTAAGAAACAGGGATTATAATTGATATAAAGAATATAAGAA
>DAOVVZ010000349.1:0-3183 GCA_030636915.1 Methylomarinum sp.
ACAATGCATTAGATAGTAGAAAAGTTAAAATCAGTGTTATTAGCGAAATTAAAATTGCTATGCTTATATTTTGTAAAAAACTGAGATACAAATTAAATAAACAAGCTGTAATCGTTACTTTTCCAATCGTATCTGTTTCATTGAGAATATTCTTCTCGATAATGATTTGTTTCTCCACCCAATAGGGCAAATTGAAAAATGTCTTTTTTAATCGCCCAGCTTCATCACGGGTTGGGTTGTCATAGCTTGCAAAGGCAGTATCAGTATTTATTGAAATTTTTGCCCCCCTTATAGTACTATCTACTCTTAAGGCAGTTAATATTTCCTCAGCAGAGGACGGGTCATCAAATAAAACAGCAGGTACCACATTATTTGCAATAATCTCTGTTTGAATAGTTAATCGCGTATGTAATTTTGATTGCTCATTAACAAAGCTTAAATAGATAAAGAAACTTAGAACTAAAAACAATGAAAAACTGACTGCTATTGATGTTACAAACATTAACTTAGTCTTAATTGATAATGAGTCCCTAAAAAAAGAGTTAAACATCGCCTTCCTCCCGCTGTTTAACTATTTTAAGTAGCCTTAACAGCTTCGAACTCACAGAAATTCCAGCTTTATTTACAGATTGTAAATTAGCCTTCATTCTTACTTTAGTATTTTCTAAATAGAACTCAATCATTCCACCATTGATTGCAAACCCCTCTTGACTACTAATCGTAACAACTGGTGTTTTAGATAATGCAGGGTTAATTTCTCCTTTTGATAGGTAGAGAAAGTCACATTGATCAATTGTGGAATCCGTTGGTGGAGGAGTGATCTTAAGGTTGCGACCTTTAATGACTGCCTTAGTTGTTTTTTCTAATTCTTTTGCAACAGCATCGGTAGGCTCGATGCAAATCTGAAAAGTTGTTTTGTTCTGAGTCTTTGGCCAGCTAATGAAAGTAGCTAAACGAATAATGTATAACGCTTTAAGCCTGTATTCAAGCGATTGTTCTTCAGCAAAGCTTACCGAATTACAAGTAAATGATATTATTAGAATTGCTAACAATAATTGAGTAAAAAACTGATTCATTTCGTTTGTTTAAAAACAACCTTCTCTGTACATGATAAAAATATAATTTCATACTCAGAATCATAACGTAAGTTCAATGATTCTGGGGTCTCGTTCATTACCTATGATCATATCTGGGAGACATAAAACAGCACCTACAGCTTGAAGCGATCCTCAGCTGTATGAAGTCCATGTAAAAGGCTATTCGTCAAATAATCTAACCCATATCGAAACAAACTTTGTTCTAGTCGACCATGTGTTTTTGTTTTTAAAGACTTGATGACCTTATGCTTCCATTCCCCCGTTTTATGAGCGCAACAAAAAGCAATGACCAATAATGCCATTACCTTTTTGATCCGAAAATAGTGAGTCAGGCGTGTTTCTTCCAAATGGAACCCTCGTCCTTTCAGGCATTGAAACAAGTTCTCAATTTCCCAGCGTAAACCATAAACCGCCAGCGACTTTGGTATTTTCTGGTTTCCCGCCAGAATCAAAAGTTCGCCACTATCCAGTTTCATTCCACTGAGCCAAACCCATTGTTGACCCACACGGCGTGTTTTTCTAAATGAACGGCTTTTGCCCACTTTTAAGTTCTCAAACAACGTACGGACTGGTCGTTCATGCCCTTGGCGATCAGTCATTAACTGATTTTCTCTCATTCTAATCAGATAAGGAATACCTTGTTCACTTAACCATTGCCGCCATAGGTCGCCAATAAATTCCCTATCACCCAATAGACCCAAAATACCGCTACGTCCAAACTGATGGGTAAAACGCTATAGTAAGGCAATCCGCTCGCGCTGATTGGAATTCCCTTGTTTGTTCAACACCAACCAATAAACCGGAATTGCCGTTCCTTTGTAAACAATGCCCAGCGTAAGAATATTAAGGTTCTTCTCACCCCATTTCCAATTCGTTCTATCTAGCGTCAAATAGTAAGACTTGCCATAAAAATCAAACAGCTGCATGACTAAGCGTGCAATTGCATCGTAATCAAAGACGACATACTGAAAAAAACGTTGTAAACGATGATAACGAGACTTTGGGTCAGCTTGACTTGAAAAAGCTAACGCCAGCTGTATCAAATTTATGTGTTTCAATCGGACTAATGCCAATAACATTCCAACAAAACAATCTAATCGACACTTGTTCCAACCTAAATGTCCTTTTAAAATCACTCTCAGTCCATCGTTGTGTCCATTTTACCTCCTGTTTAGTCGCGGAAAGTGAAACTGATTAACGATGGACTTTCAAGTCAGAATATTTATCTCTTGTTAAATCATAGGGTTATGTTTTATGTCGTGTACAGAGAACAACCTTACAAAACAAGAAGATTTAAGTCTAGCATGCTTGAAAAAACTGCGTATTTTATATCAAGTTCAATAGTCCGTTTTTGGCTGACAACAGCCTGTTAAGAACTATATAAAAACTAAGGGTCTATGAAGAATCAAATGGGTAAAACCTGTAAAATAATTTAAATTTCCATACTGTCCCAGATGAATAGTTCCGAAATATTTACACTTGCTTTAGGATTAACAGAACAGTGGTATATAACCAATGTTGAAATACTAACGGATGATGATCCCTATATTAGGCGAGGCATATCGGCTGAAAATATTATTTAATGATCTTTGGGACATGCCGAATAAGCAAGCAGCTAAGGCATTTATTGAGCAGTGGTACGAGGAAGTTGAGCAAAGTAAAATCAAACCCTTTATGGCCTTTGCAAAAACAGTAAAATCGCATCTGTCTGGAATAATAAACTTTGTTGAAACACGTATTACCAACGCCTTAGACGGAATCTATCGTATGTACATGATTCCTGATTAGAGGCATCGGGAATGAGTATTTTGGTAAGTTTGGTGTTAGTCATAATCAGTAGGTGATTTTTTATACAAGTACCTCATATTATGAGTCAGCATTTCTATATCCAAAGGCTCTATTCGTAATGCGATATCAATAAAATAAAGTAAAATTATGCCGAGTATTAAAGTTGAGATGAAAGAATCAAAAGTGAGTATTGGGTTGCTTAACCCTAAAAGTCCAGATAATGTCGGCTCTGTTATGCGTGCTGCGGGTAATTATGGTGTTGATAGTGTTTTTTATACGGGAGCGCGTTATCCCCGGG
>DAOVVZ010000146.1:0-5012 GCA_030636915.1 Methylomarinum sp.
AAAGTTATCAGCAGAAAAATATTGTTCAGCATCTATCATGCTAGGAAAATCAGTCGATATTACCCACGATTTTGAAGTGATTGAAGTTGCATAATTCACAACGATACTAAGCAGAGCAAGGTCTAAGGTTCTTTTACCCTTTGCGTCTTAGGAATATGCATAAAATAACTTCGGCAACTATCGGTTTTGTGTAGGATGGGTACGAAAGAACCTTTGCCCATCCTTCACTTCTCTAGACTATTTTATCTGAACTCTTATCGATTGATAAAAGCAATTCAAATGAATTATGATTTTTGCAGCTTTAATGCTTCAATAATTTGTTGGTATTCTTGTATTTTAGGTCGGTGTAAAAATAAACCTAACAATCCTAAGACAGTAAAAATATAAAGCGAGTTAACCTCATCACCCAAAATAAACATCACTAAGCCAAAAAGACCAATACATTCAATTAAAGCCAAGGTCACAAAGGTAGTGACAAAATAACGGCTTTTAGCTGAGTTATCACCCGGCATGGTTTGATTGAGTCTAAGTAAAATATAGCGCAATAAATTCACCAGAGGGAACATAATAATCGCAATAATATAGAGGCTTGTTCTAATAAGAACCCGTTGCTCCTCCGCCATATTAATTTGTATCTCGGCACCCAGCGTATAACAAATAATATTATAGCTAATCAACATACACAGCATTATGCCGGTAACAACCCAGTGCAAGGTAAGGTCTGATTTTAATTGTTTATGTTCTGACATGGCATTTTCCGGTTATTCAGGCGTATCATTTATTGAGTTTTTATAAGATTTCATAATGACTAGAAACGCTAAAAAGTCATAGGTAGCATGAATAATAATAGGTATTAATAGATTTCGTTCGTTATCGTAATCTAAAAACATACCCAAATAAATACCTACGCCAGTAGCAAGCACAGCATATAAGGGGGTGACAGCATGTACTAGCCCAAATAAAATGCTGCTGCCGATAAGCCCTGCTGTGATTCCCCAAGAATTTTCCATCCAGGGTTGAATAACGCCCCTGAATAAAATTTCTTCAGCGACGCCAGCAATAACAGCTAAAACAAATAAATCAGCCCAACTGTTTTTATGCATACTAGGGCCTAAAGTTTCCAGCAAAACCTGTCTAATCCTTTTTACAGAAGGAATCGACATATGTTCCATTACTAAAAAGATAAAAAACAATGGCAAGGTACCAAATAAGCCATAGAGAACAGCCTGTTCAGAATAATGAATGTTTTCAAAAGGGTCTATCTCAGCAATTAGTCCTAAAACAATAGCCACTAAAATAAGTGCCCCTTCAAAATAACAGGCTGTTTTGAAGAAGCTTTCTGGTTTTACAGGTGTGTTTTCCATGAGTGAAGGGTATAAAATAGCTTAAATTTAAATGAGTGGGTTAGTGTAATGCAATGTTTTATCTATAAAAGCCTTAAAAAAGATGAGCTTTATCTTTATTTAGAGAAAAAAGATGATTTCTCTGGAATTCCTGAGCTTTTACTTAAAAGCGTAGGGCGAACTGAATTTGTTATGGAGCTAGAGATAAGTCCAGAGCGAAAACTAGCCAGAGAAGATGTGAATAAAGTACTGGCCAGTTTGCAAGACAAGGGCTTTTTTGTGCAGATGCCACCCGTTATTATTCCAGGGGAATTGCTGCAAAAAAATAGTAAACTTCATTAATTAGGTCAGTAGGATGGGGGCATTTCATTTTCCCCCATCCTTAACCTTTAAGCCTTAGGTAGCGTAACGCCTTCTTGCCCTTGGTATTTTCCACCTCTGTCTTTATAAGAGGTCTCGCAAACTTCATCGCCACCAAAAAATAACATTTGTGCTACGCCTTCGTTAGCATAAATTCTTGCGGGTAGCGGTGTGGTATTAGAAAATTCTAAAGTCACATGACCTTCCCACTCAGGTTCTAGTGGGGTCACATTTACGATAATACCGCAACGTGCGTAGGTGGATTTACCTAAACAAATAGTTAAAACATCACGTGGAATGCGAAAATATTCCACTGTGCGCGCTAATGCGAAAGAATTTGGCGGGATAATACAAACATCCGATTTAACATCAACAAAACTTTCTTCTGCAAAGTTCTTAGGGTCAACAATTGCAGAGTTAATGTTGGTAAATATCTTAAATTCATCAGAACAGCGGACATCATAGCCGTAACTGGATGTACCATAAGAAATAACTCGCCCTTGCTGTGAGTCTCTTACTTGTCCGGCTTCAAATGGTTCTATCATGCCATTTTCTTCCGCCATGCGGCGTATCCATTTATCTGATTTTATACTCATATTTCTGTTTCTAGGGGATCTAAAATAATCGCATAAGATACCATATTTAAGTGATAGAGCGGACTTCAGTCCGCAATATTAAGTATTAAATTAAGAATTTTGAATCACAATATTAGGAAACTTGCTGCTGTAATCTTTCCCTTTTAAAGCCAGTTTTCCGGCCATTTTACGGGCAATTTCTTTATAAATTTCAGCAGGGCGACCATCTGCATCAGCGACTACCGTTGGTCTGCCTGAATCAGCAAATTCGCGAATCTTAATATCCAGAGGTAATGAGCCTAAGAGATCAATATTATTCTTCTTAGCCATCGATTCACCACCACCTTGACCAAAAATAGCTTCTTCATGACCACAGTTGCTACAAATATGCATGCTCATATTTTCAATCACACCAAGCACAGGCACTTTAACTTTTTCAAACATACCTAGGCCACGTTGAGCATCAATTAAAGCAATATCTTGTGGGGTGGTAACAATTACAGCAGCTGTTACAGGTATTTGTTGTGCCAATGTTAATTGAATGTCGCCTGTACCAGGTGGTAAATCAACAATCAGGTAATCAATATTATCCCAGTTAGTATCTTTTAATAGTTGTTGCAGGGCATTAGTAACCATTGGACCACGCCAAATCATAGGCTGGTCTTCTTCAATTAAATAGCCGATTGAAATGGTTTGAACTCCAAATGAAATTTTTGGATTCATTGTCTTGCCATCATCACTGGCAGGATAGCCTGATAAACCCAGCATGGTAGGAATACTCGGCCCATAAATATCTGCATCAAGAATACCGACATTTGCACCTTCTGCCGCTAAGGCTAATGCTAAATTAACTGAAGTCGTCGATTTACCCACCCACCCTTTACCTGAAGCAACGGCAATAATATTTTTTACATTAGGGATAGGTTTTAAGCTCTGCTGAACTGAATGGGAAATGATATTAATGCTCACATCAACAGTAATCCTGCCAATGCCAGAAAGTGTTTGTAGTTTTTCTTCAACCGCCGCTTTTAATTGAGCAAGATAGCTTTTAGCAGGATAACCTAGCTCAATTGTTACCTTAACATCAGCGCCCTCTACAGCTATTTGTTTAACTGATTTAGCGGATACTAAATCGGTTTCTATATTAGGGTCAATTAAGGATTTAAGCAGATTTTCAACATCTACTTTGGTAATTTCTGTCATGAGGGGCTCCAGTTAAAAATAATAACCTAGTATTTAAGTCAGGATATAATACCACTATTATACAAATTAGCATCGAGCGAGATAAAGCGAATTAACTTAAACAGGAATTTTATGGGAGGCATAACTCACATTGATAGCTTTAAAATAATCATTGATGATTCAAGATCATGAAAAAAACACTATTTTATGCAATAATAATCGGTTCGTTTTTGCCGTGCCAATCATTTACCCATGTCTGAAAGAAAAATTCTTGTTACCAGTGCTTTACCTTATGCCAATGGGCCTATCCACTTAGGTCATCTGGTTGAATATATTCAAACCGATATTTGGGTGCGATTCCAAAAACAGCGTGGTCATCAATGCCATTATGTTTGTGCGGATGATACTCATGGCACACCCATTATGCTACGTGCAGATCGTGAAGGCATTACGCCAGAACAACTGATTGCACAAGTTGAAAAAGAGCATCGAGCAGATTTTGATGAATTTGGTGTTAATTTTGACAATTACCACACTACGCATTCGGCTGAAAACAAAGAATTATCAGCACTGATTTATACCCGTTTACGTGATGGCGGACATATTAGTAAGCGCACTATTACTCAGGCATATGACCCGGTAAAAAACATGTTTTTACCGGATCGCTTTATTAAAGGTGAATGCCCTAAATGTGGTGCTAAAGATCAATATGGCGATAACTGTGAAGCCTGTGGCGCAACTTATGCTCCGACTGAATTAAAAAATGCCGTGTCTGTTGTATCGGGTGAAAAACCGATAGACAAAGATTCTGAACATTACTTTTTTGATTTGGGCGATTTTGCTGAAATGTTGAAAGACTGGACTACAGCAGAAGGAAATCTACAGCCAGAAGTTAAAAATAAAATGGCTGAATGGCTGGAAAATGGCTTACAGCAATGGGATATTTCTCGTGATGCGCCTTATTTTGGTTTTGAAATCCCTGATGCTCCAGGCAAATACTTTTATGTTTGGCTAGATGCGCCGATTGGTTACATGGCCAGCTTTAAAAACTTGTGTGATAAGCAAGGTTTAGATTTTGATGAGTTTTGGGCCAAAGACAGTGATGTAGAGCTATATCACTTTATCGGTAAAGATATTATTTATTTCCACGCCCTATTCTGGCCAGCCATGTTAAGTGGCGCAGGCTTTAGAACGCCGAGTGCGGTTTTCTCTCACGGTTTTTTAACCGTCAATGGCGAGAAAATGTCTAAATCACGTGGCACATTTATTAAAGCGCGTACTTATTTAGAACATTTAAACCCTGAATATCTGCGCTATTACTTTGCAGCTAAATTGACTGATGGCATTGATGATCTGGATTTAAACTTTGATGATTTCAGCCAACGGGTCAATTCCGATTTAGTCGGTAAAGTGGTTAATATTGCCAGCCGATGCAGTGGCTTTATCAAAAAACGTTTTGATGGCAAACTGTCAACACAGTGCGCTGAACCTGAGTTGTTCCAACAATTTATTGATGCAAATGGCTCAATTGCCGAATGTTATGAAAACCGTG
>DAOVVZ010000350.1:0-3164 GCA_030636915.1 Methylomarinum sp.
AAAAAGCCTTGGAATGCCTAGAACGCTTTGGTCAACGCATTCGTAATTTCCCCTCAGGTAGTGTCAGAATTGTGGGCACCAATACACTACGCACTGCCAAAAACTCGCAAGAATTCATCTTAAAAGCAGAAAAAGCTCTCGGACACCCTATCGATATTATTGCCGGAATTGAAGAGGCAAGACTCATCTACCAAGGGGTTGCCAATAGCCTAGGTAGTGATGCTAATTCTCGTTTTGTGATGGATATTGGTGGAGGCAGTACCGAATATATTATTGGTATCAATGACACCGCAAATACCAAAGAAAGTTTAAACATGGGCTGCGTCACAGTCAGTAATATTTTTTTTAAAAATGGTGTCATTAGCAAAAAAGCATTTAGAAAAGCGGTATTGTTTTCCCAACAAAAACTCGACCCATTCCAAAGAAAGTTTAATAGCAAACGCTGGGATGAAGCAATAGGCGCATCAGGCAGTTTACGTTCTATCCATAAAGTGCTGATTGCAACAAAATGGAGTAATAATGGCATTACACGGGAAGGCCTGGAAAAACTGGTTGCTCATATTACTCAATGCAAACATATTGATGAACTGCAACTCCCCGAGTTAAGCAATGAACGCTTACCTGTTTTCTTAGGCGGTGTTGCTATCCTTTATGCCACCTTTCAAAAACTTGATATTGAGCAAATGACCGTTTCAGATGGTGCATTGCGTGAAGGCTTGATACATGATTTATTAGGTCGGATTTATGATCATGATATTCGATCAAAAACAGTAACAACTATTGATGAACACCATCCTCACGATAAAAACCATTCTCATCGTATCAAACAGACAGTCAATATTATCCTTAATCAACTGGACAGTCGTCATTGCACCGAAAATAGTAAAATTGTCACTCAATTTCTGCATTGGGCGGTCAGTCTACATGAAATTGGGCGAGATATTGCTCATAGCCAATATCATAAGCACAGCGCCTATATTATAGACAATGGTGATTTTGCCGGTTTTTCTAGACAAGACCAGCACTTACTTGCCACACTGGTACAATCGCATCGTAAAAAGTTTTCACGTTCTCGTTTTAATAAGTTACCTGAGCCGTGGAATAAGGATGCACCCTATCTAACCATTATTTTACGTCTTGCCATCTTATTACACCGTAACCGACATACACAGGAATCACCCAACTTTGATATATCAATCGAAAAAAATACGATTGATCTAACTTTTACTAACGACTGGTTAAGCACCGCACCGCTTACCCAGACAGATCTTGAAATAGAATCTGAATATCTCAGTTCTGCTGGTTATACTCTAAACTTTAGATAAGCAGGTATAGGGAATGAAACAATTATTCAACATAGTTGCATTCCCTATCCTAATGCCGCTTCGTATATTGCTATTTATTTTTGCTGCTCTGCCTTTACTATTCGCTATCATTCTATTTTGCAGCCTTGATAAGACTGCAATCACTGAAAACCACTGGTCTATCAATCATAGCGATATTCAAAAAGCTAAAAAACTCATCAGCCATACCGCATCCTATACGCAAGAATCCATCAGCCTCAATGAAAAAGATCTTAACCTTACACTCAGTTACCTTCTAAATTATTACACACACAGCACCTCAAACATTGCTGTTGAAGATAATCTCTTACGCTTTAAGATTTCATTATTATTGAATAATAATTATTTTGGAAAATATCTCAATTTTAGTTTTATCCTGACAAAACAACAGGGTTACCCTGTCATTAATTCACTTAAAATTGGATCTATTAAAATTGCCGATGAATTTGCCGGATTAATTATTGAGAGTATTATTAAATACACCCCTCTAAAAGATTATTATATTCTTGCAGCTCAGCATATTAGAGGAATACAAATAAGCAATAAGCAATTAACCATTAGCTATACCTCCCCAAAAAACCTAAACAACAAACTGAGCCTGAATGATAAAAATTATCAATCCGTTATTTTTTATCAGCAACACCTGAGCAACATAATTGCTCAGCACGATCCAAAATGGCGATTATCTCTTGCCGAGCTATTACAACCGCTGTTTAAGTTTGCCTATCAACGCTCAACAATTAATACCGCTATTGCAGAAAACCGCGCGGTACTTATCGCCATCAGCAGTTATGTTAATAAGAATGAAATTCAGGCCTTTTTACCCTTTAAACTAGGCCTGGAAACACAAAAAAACTACCCTGCTTCTTTATATAGAAGAACAGATATGGCTAAGCATTTTATGATCTCTGCAGTACTTGCTGCAACAGGTGCTGAAACACTTGCTCATATCTTAGGACAAGAAAAAGAACTTAATGATGCTAAACAAGGCAGTGGCTTTAGCTTTATAGATTTAGCGGGAGATAGAGCAGGATTACGTTTTGGTAAAACTGCTATTGCCTCTCCGACTGAGGCAAGAAAGCTACAAAAACGCATGTTTAATATAAAAGACTATACGGCTTTTATGCCAGAAGTAAGAGACTTACCCGAAAACATGAGTCATACTCTTTTTAAACAGCAGTATGAATCAATCTATAGCGCCAAGTATCAAAACATGCTTAAAAAGATTGATCAACGTATAGCCCAGCTAGTCATCTACCAATAAGAAGAGGCCTGCAATGAAGCCGCTTGCAAAAAGAGGTAACACAGCACCATTATTACAACTTTCTGATTGGGTACAAGGTGGTCCTAGCAATTTGGATCAATTACTCGGTTCGGTGGTATTAATCGAAGTATTTCAGGTTAACTGCCCTGGATGTTTTTTATACAGCCTTCCTCAAGCGATAGACTTATATCAGCGGTACCATGCCAAAGGTTTAACTGTTATAGGCATGGCAACTGCTTTTGAGGATTTTGATAAGAACACACTAGAAAACCTAAAATTAACAGTCAATCAAGATACGCCGATAGCAGAAACGCTAAGGGTATTGGAACAAGATAATCGATTAATTAACGGTCAATTGCCATATCACATCCCTTTTCCTGTCGCTATGGATACCATCAGTAAGCAACAAAAAGAAATAACAGGGGATGAAGTAACACAATTTATCGAACAACATATGCGGGACTTTTCACGACTAGGACAGTCTCAACAAGAACAAATAAGACAACAAACACTCAACTATTTACAGTCTCGTTTGTATCAAGCAGAAACCTTCCAGC
>DAOVVZ010000297.1:0-3547 GCA_030636915.1 Methylomarinum sp.
AATTGCCAAGCGTTTAGTCGAAATTGCTCAAGAAGTAGGTGCCGATGCGATTTCTCATGGCGCAACAGGTAAAGGTAATGATCAAGTTCGTTTTGAATTGGGTGCTTATGCATTACGTCCTGATATTCATATTATTGCCCCTTGGCGCGAATGGGATCTTAACTCTCGTCAGTCATTACTGGATTATGCTGCAAAGCATGGCATAGCTGTTGAAAATAAAAAAGGTAAAAAATCACCTTATTCAATGGATGCCAATTCATTACATATCTCTTATGAAGGTGATATTCTGGAAGATCCATGGGCAGAGCCTGAGGAAAGTATGTGGCGCTGGAGTGTTTCACCAGAAAATGCACCGGATAAAGCGACTTATGTTGAATTAAGCTATCTAAAAGGTGATATCGTCGCCATTGATGGTGTACCTCATACCCCAAATGAAGTCATGGAAAAACTGAATAAGTTAGGTGGAGATAATGGTGTGGGCCGTTCTGACATTGTTGAAAATAGATATGTCGGTATGAAATCAAGAGGTTGTTACGAAACGCCTGCTGGAACTATTATGTTAAAAGCCCATAGAGCGATGGAATCATTGACGCTAGACCGCGAAGTTGCTCATTTAAAAGATGATTTAATGCCTAGGTATGCATCGTTAATTTATAACGGTTATTGGTGGAGTCCTGAACGTGAAATGTTACAAGGCTTGATTGATAACTCTCAAGTTACAGTTAATGGCACGGTGAGAGTTAAACTTTATAAAGGTAGTGTAGTCATTGTTGGTAGAGAATCAAAAACAGATAGTTTATTTGATGAGAGTATCGCAACATTTGAAGATGATGAAGGTGCCTATAACCAAAAAGATGCAGAAGGCTTTATTAAGCTGAATGCATTGAGAATGCGAATTGCAGCTAAAAAGAATTTGGCTTAGGGTTAAATGAAATAACTTTGGCAACTGTATGTTTTATGTAGGATGGGCAAAGCGATAGTGTGCCCATCCTACCTTGCCCAAACTATTTTATGGCGCTAAGTTGATAGTTGCCAAACAAGCGGTGGAACTTTGTAGTTCAAAGTAATTGGTTTTTGTCTGCTTTTAATTGACCTGTTATTTGGTGTAAACTGAAATTAGTCAGGTATATTTTTGGCAAACTTGTATAATAAAAAGTTATGTGTTTATTACAATCCCTAAAAGGGGAACAATAAAAATAATGAGTGTAATATGCGTAAGATAAAATCAGGATTTGGTGGTACTAAAGAGCCGCACGGTATCGTCGTTCTGCAAAATATTCCACATCACCATGGCTTAATTAAAGCGAATAGGTTTTTGTTGTTAGTGGCTTCTACACTAATGGTTATTATTTTTGTTTTGGGCTTCTTTTTATTACCTGCGGGTAATATGCTGGATGATTTTACAGTGAAACACGAGGTTGTTTCAGCTAGTTATGCTGTACAAAACCCAGTGATTTCAGCAGAAATCAATGCCTTAAAAGGCCAGCTTGTCGGCTTGGTAAGTGGTTCAATTGAAAGCAAGCTTCGCACATTGGAAGAAAGTATCCGAATGGGGAAAGTGAATTCTTCCTTGGGAACGATTCAAGACTTGAAAAATGATGTGAAAGTATTGCAATCCTATTCGGTGCCTGAAAAGACATCAGGTCAGGGCCAGATGAGTCAAGCAGTTATTAAAGAAATCTCCCGGTTAAAAAACCTGATTTACCTTACTTTAACTTCATGTGGCTTAATGATTGCTGCTATTGGAGGTATTTGGGTAAGAAATCGATATCGACTCTCGGACTATGGTCACACGCCTAAAGCCGAGCTTGGAAAAGGTGAGTAAATACTCTTTGTTTGAGCACTGAAAAATAGTTAGGCATAAAAAAAGCCGCTTCATTTGAAGCGGCTTTTTTTTATGCAAAGATTTAAGCAGATTATTTGCTTAAGAATTTGTATACAGCAGCAATTGCTTGGTCTTCAGAGTAACCAGCTTTCTTTACAGGTTTGATTGCCATGATTGCTGCCATAGCTTTAGGCATGCCATTTTTACCGTTTTTCAAAGTTTCAGCAAAGCTAGCTTGGTCTAATTCGCCAGCTTTAATCAAAGCCGCTAATTGTGGGTTAGAAGAGATGTCGTGACAAGCACCACAACCACGACCAAAAGCACGGTCATAAATTTTCTTACCAACTTTTAATTCTTGGTCAGCGATTGCTTGTCCGCTTAATCCGATTAAAGCAACAGTAGCTAATACACCTAATGTTTTTTTCATTTTATCTCTCTCGTTGTGATTAAAAATAACTGAATAGTATCTTACGATAAAAGCCAGTGTCTTAAAAATAGAATTACGACGGCTATTTTATTATAAAAGAATAATTCAATCTATCTTTTATAAGAAGTTATGTTGTTTACGAATTTGATTATCCTGATTTTATCTGAATATAAACTGAACTTTTTCTGTGGAATCCTTTATTTTCGCCACTTTTGCATAAAACCATTAGTGGCAATGCTGTAAAATTTTTTGTTATCAGATGTGAAGTTTAAAGACAGTATGGTCGATGCGCTAGGTCGCCAGTTATTGTCTTTTTTGGGGCGCCAGAATTTGACAAGCTTTCCAGTCTTAATATTCCAAAGATCAATGCGCTGTGTAATATGGCCGATGAGCAGGGACTTGTTATTACTGGAAAATTCGACAGAAGATAAGGTGATCAGTTTAGGGCCAATTTCCTTATGTAGTTTGCCATTGGATGTTTTCCACAAGCGGGTTTGACTTAATGCAGCATTGGTCAAAGCATATCTATCATCATGGCTTAAGGCAACCAGCGATAGTTTATTTCTGTGCTGCCAGCTATGTTTTAATTCGCCTGTTGATAAATCCCAAAGTTTAGCGCTCTGGTCTTCAGATCCTGTTATGGCATAAAGTCCACTATTGGATATATCAGTGCTTAAAACATTGTCTTCATGAGCAAAAGCATAAAGTGTTTTGCCGTATTGCAAGGCAAGGTATATAGCTTTATCGGCTAAACCAATTAATGCAAATTGGCCGTCAGGTGAAATGGAAATACTATTAATACCCGCTAAGCCCCAAACAGCAAGTAAGGTACCATCAGAAATTCGCCACCAGGCGATGGAGTTTTTTTCTGCGGTAACGGCAAATTCCTCGGTGGGCGAAATGTCGCTGGAGATAATGCCACTGTTCTCGTCGGTATGTTTCCATTGATGAATTAATGAAGGCTTGCCTTTTATTTTCCATAATTCACCATAGCCTTCTATGGTGCCTAATAATGCATAATTCTCAGACAGATTGGCAGAAAATAAACCTTTGGGTGCTAAGGAAATCGTTTTTTCTGGTTTAGGTGTCCGGTCGCAAGCCAATAATGTAAAGGCAATAACAATAAAAAACACTTTCTTTAGTTTAAGCATGTTGTGAGATAGCCGTTGACTGAATTTCAAGTTATGGGGAGTGTCATTGTCACTTTTGTGAGTGTTTTATCACTATCTAATTCGTTGAAAAAAAAGTGAAATATCTTAACGTGGTGAATGAAATAAATTTTACAATTATTAAAT
>DAOVVZ010000092.1:0-6023 GCA_030636915.1 Methylomarinum sp.
GTAAATACGGCCCTCCTGCTATGCTGGTAGAAAGGGTTGATGGCGAAGCAAAAAGAAGGGTCATTGGTGTACCGGTGATTAGTTGTGACGGTGAACAAAACGGTTCTGGTGATGTCCCCTTATTAGGTTTAATTTGTATGTTTTTATCCGAACATATACCATTGGCTGGAGAGATTTCGGGTAACATTAAACCCATTGTTGCCGAGATAGCACCCATTGAACAATGTGACTTAGGTGGAGTACCTACTGCAACGACTAATTTCGGTGTTACCGATATCTATCTCTATAAAGATCCTTTGAATGCTGTGGATTCATGAACATGAAACATTTAAAAGTATTATCACCCTGCAAACAAAAAGGGATTGCTTCAGTTGAATTAGCCATCATCTTGCCGCTATTAGTTTTTTTATGGGCTGGCACTATTGAAGCGGGAATGGCTTTCTCAAGATATAATAATTTAACAAAAGCAGTACGTGATGGTGCCAGGTTTGTTTCACTTAATCTTGACCCTGATTCAACAGGCATGTGGGAGTCTGGATGTCTTGGACCAATTACTGACAGAGCCAGTCCTTGTGGAGCGGCATTAAGCCTTATTCAATATAATACAAATCAATCCAGCGGTACGCCAGATACCTTATTACCCCCATATGGAACAATTACAGTTGACATCAACCATGCTCCTGCTGGCTCAAATGCTAACTTTTCTTTAAAGGCTACATACAGACATAATCTCATCACTGGAAATTTAGTAAATTCATTCTTTGGGACAAGCTTTCCCCTATTCTTCGATTTAAAATCAACCGTAGTCATGAGAGCGCAATGAAAAAACAAAAAGGCATCAATATCGTCGAGTTTGCTATTGTATCTCTACTCTTTTTTACCCTGCTTTTTTCTATTATTGAGTTTTCACGGTTTATGTTTATTATTAATACCCTGGGGGAAGCATCTCGCAGAGGTGCTCGTATAGCAGCAGTTTGTCCTATTAACACAGCTACAAGGACACAGATTCAAAACGTAATAAGGTTTTCCAGTACACCCGCATCAGTTACTACTGGAAATATATTAAACATCAATAATAGCGACATAACCATTAGTTACTTACAAGCTGACTTTACTCCAGTATCCCCTCTTTCAGACCCTGCAACCGACCCTCAATATAATACTGTTGCATTTGTCCAGGTTAGTATCAATATTGGCATCCAAACACTTGCAATACCTGCATCCATCCAAACAATCTTTCCCCCAAGTGTTACAACAACTTTGCCTAGAGAGAGTCTAGGTAGAACCGTTGCAAATAATCCAGCTCCAGGCGTTTCAGTTCCTCGTCAATGCTTTTAATAACCTATTTAAACCCCAATAATAACCTTGGCAACAAGCGCCAAGGAATAGATAAGAAATATTTCTATTAAATTTGAGCTATACTTTATAACAAACCCAATTAAAACTTTATCTTTTTCTGGATGTAAATTTAAATGTCTACGGATCACATTTCAGCCTTACTAATTGGCGCCTCTCGTGCAGAGTTAACCACCTTATCTTCTGATTTATCTCAATTTAGTAATTATTCTATTGATAGCTTTTATTGTACCAAGCAACAATTAATTCTAACGCGTCAACAACTGACCTCCTTTGATATTTTAATTTGCCTGATTAATGAATCAAACAAAACCTGGCTAAAAGATTTATCTCGTTATAATCCTGATACAAGGCCTTCAATTATAGTTATTGCTGATAAAATGGACAATACTATTATGCGTTTGGCCATGCAGGCTGGTGCTCGGGACTGTTTTACTAGAGATATAGTTATTACCGAATTACATTCAATATTAAACAAAATTGTTGCCGATAATAAAAAAACGCGTCTGGCTGGACATAATTTAACTTCAATTATTAATGCCAAAGGTGGTTCCGGTGCCAGTTTAATTGCATGTAATCTTGCACATATTTGTGCTGCAGCATCTAATGAGCAATCCCTGTTGCTTGATATGGATCTCCAGTTCGGTACACAATCATTACAACTTGACATCAAACCAGCGCACACCATTGTTGAAGCATTACAGGATATTGATCAGATGGATGCGGATGCCCTTTATGGTTATATTGCTAAACATGATTCCGGTCTACATTTACTTACAACACTGCATGAACAAATTATTTTACCAGGGGAGATATCCGTCGAAAGCATGAGAAAACTTCTCGACCTCTCTTATATAAACCATAATCGCATCTTTATTGATCTACCAAGACAAATCGATCCATTAAACGCAATGGTGATGGAGGCTTCTAATCAGGTTGTTATTGTTGTTCAACAAAGCCTGGCACATATGCGTGATGCAAAAAGACTAGTAAAAATAATGAGGTCTGAATTAAATATTCAAGACAGAAACATTTTTATTGTGGTTAATCGTTATGATCCAGAAAATAGCTTCAGCCTTAAAGACATTAAGAATACCCTGGAATGTCAAAATATTTTAAAGATTCCTAATGACTATGAACGTGTTGCAGCTGCTGCTAACATGGGTGTTCCTTTACTGGAGTTTGCCAAAAATACTGACATTACCCAATCCTTAATTGTTGTTGCTGAAGCTTTAGGTATAACAATTAAGGGAAAATTCAAACATAGAAGTTTAATTGATAAAATCTTATCATTTTTTATTAGAAAATAAATCTTTATTCAGCGTGCTTCATGCTAAAGTAAGAAGACTGAACCAATGAGGTGTGATAAATTTAGAACATTGTACATTGCCATAAATGAGTCTACAGTAATGCGGATTTAAGTCTTCTCTCTCTGGTTTATGCTGTATAGTTTTGAAAAAAACTCAATTGAAGTCTATTGCATCAAACCTAGATAGATTATTATTTTTTTAAACCAAATTTAGAGGCTGTCTGATTGAAAATGATCGAAGCGAAAAAGTGGTAAAATCAGGACAGATTTTTGAAAATTCGAGGCAAATAGTGGGCTATTTACCGAGGATTTTCGGAAATATGGACGATTTTGCCGGTTTTTGTAGCCGATTTATTTTTAACCAGACAGCCTCTTAATACTAAGTAAGGATGTCTATGAATCTTAAAAGCAGAATTCAAAAACTTTCTAATCCAGAATATGAAATAACAATAGTATCGGAAAGTACTTCTGAGAATGTTGAAGAGGATAATAAAGTACCTCCTATTCACTTTAACATTCTTTCTCGAAAAGAAATGAGCTATAAAGAGATCATTCATGATCAATTATTGGATATGCTGGATTTATCCTTAATTGTAAAAATGTCTGAAGCCGATTCCCGACAACAAATATCTGAAATTACCCGACGTTTAATTGATGATGCAGATATTCCGGTTAATGCTAGCACCCGCCTTTTAATCATTAAAGAAGTAGTTAATGACATATTAGGATTAGGACCTTTGGAACATTTACTTTATGACCCCACTATTGCTGATATTCTGGTCAATGGACATGACTCCATTTATATAGAAAGATTTGGTAAGCTAGAAAAAACCCCCATCTTTTTTAGAGATGACGAGCACCTGATGAAAGTCATTGACAAGATAGTTACTAATGTCGGGCGTAGAATTGATGAGTCTTCCCCTTTGGTAGATGCCCGCCTGGATGACGGATCCAGGGTTAACGCCATCATTCCTCCACTTGCTTTAGATGGCCCTTCTTTATCAATTCGTCGTTTCACACAGGATAAACTACAGCTTGAAGATCTTGTTGAAATGAAAAGTCTAAGCCCGGCTCTGGCTGAGGTATTGAAGAACATAATAAAAATACGCCTGAATATTTTAATTTCCGGAGGAACCGGTTCGGGAAAAACTACCATGTTAAATGCGTTGTCTAATAATATCCCTGCAAATGAACGCATTGTCACAATTGAAGATTCAGCTGAATTACAATTAAAAACTGATCATATTGTCAGACTTGAAACAAGACCTGCAAATATTGAAGGAAAGGGAGAAGTCAACCAAAGGGAGCTTGTTAAAAATGCTTTACGCATGCGCCCTGATAGAATTATTATCGGTGAAGTTAGAGGACAGGAAACTTTTGATATGTTACAGGCTATGAATACCGGGCATGATGGTTCACTAACGACTATCCATGCTAATTCTGCGCGTGATTCACTGTCCCGAGTTGAAAATATGGTTACAATGGCTGGATTTGATTTACCCATCAGAACAATACGTGCACAAATTGCATCGGCTATCAACGTAGTTATACAATTATCCCGTTTGGAAGATGGTACACGGAGGGTGACTAGTATGTGTGAAATTAATGGAATGGAAGGAGAAATTATTACTATGTCTGAAATATTTAGGTTTGAAAGAAAAGGATTAGATGAAAACGGTATGATCATAGGTAAACTTATTTCAACAGGTCTGGTTCCTCGTTTTGTGGAAACCATGAAACAATATGGTATGGATATCAATCTGGATGATTTTTCTGACCAATCCCAAATAACATTCTGAGGTAATTATGGAACAATCACTACTTATCACCTTTCTGATATTGGTTTTTGGTGCCATTTTTCTTCTTTCTCAGCTTATTTTACTACCGACTTTTGGAACTAGGTCGCATGAAAGTAAGTTGATGCGTAAGCGTCTTAAAGAGGTTAATGAATTAAACAATTATCACGAGCTATCCTTGGTTCGTCAAAAATATTTACGTGAATTATCTGTATTCGAACGCTGGTTGGAAACACTTCCTGGTATTTCTGCTGCTGAAGACTTAATCGAACAATGCGGGAAACAGTACCCAGCCTATCGTCTTTATTTTGCCATGATATTATTGGCTACAGTTCTAACGTTAGTAGCCTGGTTCTTAACTTATAACTATTTAGCAACGGGGGTTGCTTTTTTCATCGGCCTGTTTTTTCCTATTATAAGACTCAGATCTCAACGTAACAAAAGACTGGAGTTATTTGAAGAACAACTACCTGATGCTCTCGACATGATGGCCAGAGCTTTACGTGCAGGTTATCCTTTTAATGATGCTCTTCATTATATTGCCAATGAAATGCCCGCCCCTATCGGCTACGAATTTAGTATCGTTTTTGATGAAATAAATTATGGTAGAGACTTAAAACAAGCCTTTAACTATTTAATTTTCCGAATACCCAGTATCAACCTGCTTGCTTTAACAACCGCAATTCTGATTCAACATGAATCAGGTGGTAATTTGGCAGAACTTTTAGACAATGTCAGCAGTGTCTTAAGAAAACGCATTAAGTTTCATAGAAAAATTCGCACCCTTACTGCTGAGGGTAGAGTTTCTGCATGGGTGCTTTCCATGCTTCCTTTTGTAGTATTTGTTGCTATCTTTATATCTTCACCCAACTTTTTAGACCCATTATTAGAGGAAGAGTTGGGGCATACACTTATAACAATCGGCATTGTACTACAAATAATCGGTGCTTTCTGGGTAAGTAAACTTATTGATATTGATGTGTAATTAATTATGGAACCTATTTTACAATTTATATATAGCATCTCTAGTGATGCAACCTACGGCCGATGGTTGGTTATTGTAATGGTTGCTTTAACTGTTTTTGCGATTGCTTTGGCATTTTATTTTCTATTTTCTAATTTTTTAGATCCCGTCCGGAAAAGAATATTCTCTGTTACCAATACTAATCTGGATGCTGAACGTCGACAATCAAGTCGTGTCACAAACATTGGAAGTTCACTTAATTCAGAAGGGGATAAAAGTTCTTATAACCAGAAGCGCTTACTTTATGCCGGGTTTCATTCTGAAAATGCTATATCAACCTTTACTGGTATCCGAATTATTCTAATTATTGCTCTTCCACTTATTGCATTCCTATTCACTTTATTCATTGCAGGTATTAGTCGTGAAATTATTTATCTAATACTTATCTTGGTTGCTATTATTGGTTATATGGCACCCAGTATTTATTTAGACAAGGCTGTTGCTAAACGGCAAAGAAATATTAGAAATAATTTCCCCGATGTTATTGATCAGCTTATTGTGTGTACCGAAGCAGGTTTAGGAATCGAAGCAGGTCTAC
>DAOVVZ010000083.1:0-6189 GCA_030636915.1 Methylomarinum sp.
ATGGTACTCATACAGATTTATAAAGCTCCATCTTACTTTTGTCTATGCGACTAAATTTAGGTGTGACGTGGTTGCACTTCATAGAGTGCTTTTTTATCATAAACTCGGCCGCAAGCGACCGAGTTTGACAACGCCTCAGCTGAATTGATTTGAAAACCATTGGTTTTCAATCTTTCCGACCGATGTGTCGGAGGCAAGCCTCCGAGTTTTGCTTCGCGATAAATGCTAAATTTTAGCTGTATTTTATTTGAATATCCTAGGGGCTAACAACCAAATGATTAAGTCACTTTTTTGTAAAGGGACTATAATAATTACAACCTGACGCTATTAATTGAAGAAAACAAAATGACAAAAAATAACAGACCCCTCTCGCCGCATTTAATGATTTATAGGTTACCATTAACTGGGATTGTCTCCATCACTCACCGCATGACAGGGGTGGTTTTAGCTATGGGGCTTATCGTTTACGTTGCCAGTTTTTTTGTCATCCTTCAAGGTGAAGAAGCCTTTTTGACATTACAATCATTTTTAGACTACACATTGGTGCGAATCGGCATCTGGTTTTTTATCTACGCCTTATTTTTTCATCTTTGTCATGGCATAAGACACCTAATTTGGGATGTAGGTGAAGGTTTTGAAAAAGATAGTATGGACAGGAATGCAATTATTGAATTGTCATTATCATTTGTTTTAACTCTTATTTTTTATTAAGTTATGGATTATCAAACACCTTTAGCAAAAGTCAGAGGTTTAGGTTCGGCAAAAGCTGGAACGGGCCATTTCTGGATGCAAAGAATAACGGCTATTACCTTGATTCCATTATCATTGTGGATGGTTTCATTTACTGGGCAATTATTAGAAGCATCATACCAGGATATGATTGCCTGGTTGTCTGATCCTTTGGACACAGCTTTAGCGTTAGCTTGGGTTATAGCAGCCTTTTATCATGCCGCATTAGGTCTACAAGTTGTTATTGAAGACTATGTTCATACCGAATGGATAAAAATATCATCGATTTGGCTAATGAAATTAACGTTTATATTTTTCGCTATAGCGGCAATTGTTGCGCTATTTCGAATTTCAATGATTGGATAAGGAGGGATAGGGTATGTCCACAAAAGATTATGAAATTATAGAGCATGTGTACGACACTATTGTTGTTGGTGCAGGTGGCGCGGGCTTAAGAGCGACCTTTGGTATGGCAGAAAAAGGACTTAAAACAGCCTGCATTACTAAAGTTTTTCCTACTCGTAGCCATACAGTAGCTGCACAAGGAGGCATTAGTGCGGCTTTAGGTAATATGGGTGAAGATGATTGGCGCTGGCACATGTACGATACCGTTAAAGGATCTGACTGGTTAGGTGATCAGGATGCCATCGAATATATGTGTAGAGAAGCTATTCCTGCCATTATTGAGTTAGAGCATTATGGTGTACCATTTTCGCGTACGGAAGATGGCAAGATTTATCAACGTGCTTTTGGCGGCATGACTACAAATTTTGGTGAAGGTACAGCGCAAAGAACCTGTGCTGCTGCTGATAAGACAGGCCATGCTATTTTGCATACCCTGTATCAACAAGCTTTAAAACATAATGCTGAATTTTTTGTTGAATATATTGCGCTCGATTTGATTATGCAAGATGGCGAATGCAAAGGTGTACTTGCCTGGTGTTTAGAAGATGGAACGTTGCATTTATTCCGTGCGCATTCAACAGTATTAGCAACTGGAGGTTATGGACGAACATTCTTTTCTTGTACTTCTGCTCATACCGTCACGGGTGATGGTAATGCGATGGCGCTACGTGCAGGTATAGCACTACAAGATATGGAGTTTATTCAATTTCATCCAACAGGCATCTATGGATCAGGTTGTTTGATTACCGAAGGGGTTAGGGGGGAGGGTGGCTATTTAACCAACTCGGAAGGTGAGCGTTTTATGGAACGTTATGCGCCAAACGCAAAAGACCTGGCATCAAGGGATGTGGTAAGTAGAGCAATTACCATGGAAATACAAGAAGGACGTGGAGTAGGGCCTGAGAAAGATCATGCTTATCTACATATTGAACATTTAGACCCGGAGATTACCAAAGAACGCTTACCGGGTATCTCCGAAACAGCCAAGATATTTGCTGATGTTGACGTAACTAAAGAACCTATTCCGATTCTGCCAACAGTGCATTACAACATGGGTGGTATTCCAACCAACTATAAAGGCGAAGTAGTTACCTTAAAAGACGGTGATCCTGATGCCGTTGTTCCAGGGTTGATGGCTATCGGTGAATCAGCCTGTGTTTCTGTACATGGGGCTAACCGCTTAGGATCCAATTCTCTATTAGATTTAATTGTTTTTGGACGCTCAGCGGCTCAACGTTGCGCTGAACTGATCAAGCCAGATATGCTGCATACCCCATTAAAAGAGGATGCTTGTGATCAGGCTTTAGCACGGTTTGATCGTATTAGACATGCTAAAGGCACTGAAAAAACAGCAGACATACGATTGAAAATGCAAAAAACCATGCAAACACATGCCTCTGTTTATAGAACAGGTGAGATGTTGGATAAAGGTGTTGCTGCGATGAAAGAAGTGAGAGCATCTTTTGCTAATGTGAAGGTAGATGACACATCATTAATCTGGAATACCGATTTAGTCGAAACATTAGAGCTTGATAACTTGCTTGATCAAGCTTATGTCACCATTTCAGCCGCAGCAAACAGAACAGAAAGCCGAGGGGGTCATGCCAGAGAAGATTATCCAGACCGTGATGATAAAAACTGGATGAAACATTCTTTACTATGGTTAGCTGATGATAAAGTGAAAATTGATTATAGACCGGTACATATGTATACCTTAACCGATGAAGTTGAAGTTATTCCACCTAAAAAGAGGGTTTACTAATGGTTGAATTTGCCCTGCCTAAAAACTCAACTTTACAAAAAGGTAAAGAGTTTCTTGCGCCTGAAAATGCTACTAACTTAAAGCGTTTTGAGGTTTATCGCTGGAATCCTGATACCGGTGAAAACCCGCGTATTGATATATTTCATATTGATTTAGATAACTGTGGACCAATGGTTTTGGATGCAGTATTAAAAATAAAAAATGAAATTGATACTACATTAGCCTTTAGACGTTCATGCAGAGAAGGCGTATGTGGTTCTTGTGCCATGAATGTTAATGGTAAAAATACCCTGGTTTGTACCAAAGCCATTGAAGACTATGAAGGCACTATAAAAATATTTCCTTTGCCTCATATGGATGTGATTAAAGATTTAGTTGCAGATATGACGAATTTCTTTGCTCAATATGCTTCAATTAAACCATGGATAGAAACTCAGACACCTGCGCCAGCTGATAGAGAGCGCCTACAAAGCAAGGAAGAGCGTAAAAAGCTGGATGGTTTGTATGAGTGTGTTTTGTGTGCCTGTTGTTCTACCAGTTGCCCGAGTTACTGGTGGAATAGTGACAAATATTTAGGGCCTGCTGTTTTGTTACAGGCTTCCCGTTGGCTTGAAGATAGTCGCGATGAAAATGCTGGCGAGCGTTGAGATGAGTTGGAAGACCCGTATAAACTCTATCGTTGTCATACCATTATGAGTTGTACTGATACATGCCCTAAAGGACTAAACCCCGCAAAAGCCATTGCAGATATTAAAAAATTGATGGTTGTTCGTCAGCAAGGCTAATCAGTAGTGTCTTTTGCTAAATTAAAATGGCGATGTAGAAGGGGCACAAAAGAGTTAGATTATTTGTTAGAAGGGTTTCTTATAAAGCATTACGATCAAGCTGATAGTGATGATCAAGCTTTATTTGAAACCCTTTTAACTTTACAAGACACGCAACTCATATTATTTTTACTAGGTGACCAGTTACCCGAATCAAAAGGACTGGCAAGACTTGTTAAACAAATACGCAATAACTCAAACCTTTAAAATCAAACCCTCTTCTACATTGATTAAGTGCCTTGTTGCCTTGCATGTAATGGCAGTTTTTGCAGCCATTTTAAATACACTGGCATTGAGTTATAAAGTCATAATCATTGCTTTAGTTTTAATTAGCTTATGGCGATACTTAAAATGGGGGGTGGCAGCTAAAGCTTTCTCTATCCGCTTTAGTTCAATCCTTGGATGGGAAGTAGCAATGCTAGATGACAGCTTTAATGCTGTAGAGATATTACCTAAAACGGTTATTACACCTTATCTAATCGTTCTGAATTTTAAAATGCCAGATAAACAAAAGCACATTGTTTTAATTGTGAAAGATGCGCTAACTGATGATGAATATCGGCAGTTGAAAGTGCAGTTAAGAATATCAGGTTTGCAAAAAGAGTGATTGCAGGCGAAGTTGAAATTTTCTCGATTTCACTTATCTTAGAGCTTATGCGCAAGCTTATAAAGGAAGCTCTGAAAAACCAGTATTTAATAGGTGAGAGAATTTCGCTTCATGGTTTTGTGAAGAAATCTGCACCAGCCTATGTGGTTTGCAAGATATTTTGTAGTCATTCCATGGCGATGAGGCTGTATCAAACCAGACATAGAGCCTCTGTACACGACAAAAAATGTAATGAATTAATCCATGATTGATGAAGAATATTAGAGTACTTTAAATCAATAATTTAAGGGTATCACCAGTAACATCACAAGTAACAGAAGCTTAGAGTACAGCGAACTACGCCTCACAAATGTCTAACACAGAGACCACTAAGGACACAGAGAAGAGCCCATCAGTGGTTTCTGTGCTTATTCTGTGTTGTTAAAAATCACCTCTATACACGCAATAAACCTGATGTGTCAGCACTTTTACGGACTTATAAAAACAGTATAAATATTTTAAAATCAATGGTTTAAAAGTGGTTCTGGATGTGTTTCTATTTTTTGTCGTGTACAGAGACATAGAGTTTTAAAGTGTCGTTAGTCAAATTAGCGATAAAACCAATCCATAAAGACAACTGAGAAATAATGTGAATTGCTAGACATTCCCAGACATTTTTATTTGTTTTAATTTTATTTACTGTTATCTTTTTGACGTAGTTTAACTGTTAGACTTTAATGGATAAAATTTAATGCATCATGCACATTTGTCACGACTTTATTTCACTTTCTGGTTAATGTTTTTGGTCCTGCCATTACCAACTTTTGCAGGGATTACAGAGGGTATTCAATTTCTTTCTAATCAATCGCAACAAGATGGCAGTTATGTAAGTGGATCGAATATAGCAACATCGTACCAAAGCACCGCAGAAGTGATTGATACCTTTTATGTTTTAAATGAAACACAACAATCAGACAGTTTTTCTGCTTTGCAATTTCTACAAAATGAACCTTATCAAGGGACTGAGTACCTATCTCGCTTAATTGTCACTAAAGTCGGACAAGGGCAGATTGTCTCTGATTTGATTTTACAATTGCAAAGTTTTCAAAACCAAGACGGTGGCTTTGGCGAATTGCTAGGGTATCAAAGTACTGCAGAGGATACAGCCTATGCTTTGAGTGCTATGCAAGCGGCTAATCTGATTAATCATCAGTCCGCGCTAAATGCTATGAGCTATTTGTTAACACAACAAAAAAGTGATGGTGGATGGAGTATCGGTCAAAACCTTTCCCAAAGTTATGTGACAGCACTCTGTATTCAAGTTTTAGCCCCTTATGCAAATGGGTCCCAAAATATACTCAGTGCAATTACTTTGGGGCAGACATTTTTATATGTACAAAGGACAGGCGATGGACTGTGGGCGGAGGATTTTCAAACGGCCACAGCTATTTTAGCATTGATTGCAACAGGTGCTGATCAAGCTAGTTTGCAAAGCAGTGTGACAGCTTTAATAGATCGACAAGCAAGTGACGGAAGTTGGCAACAAGATGTATATACCACGGCTTTAGTTTTAAAAGCCTTACAACGTTATCAGGAACGTGCGGGGGGTGTGAATACATCAGGCAGTGGAACAGTGATCGGTTCAGTTATTCTATCTGGGAGTGGAGAGCCTGTTGCAGCAGCAAAAGTATCATCTCTGGCACAGCCGGGTCTAAATGTTTTTTCAGGTGCTGATGGGTATTTCAGGTTAACGGGACTTTCTGCTGGGTTTCAAACACTGGTAATCAGCAAAGAAGGCTATTTAGGAACGAGCAATGTCGTACCTGTTTATGTTGATCAGCAAAGCGATGTGGGGCCAGTTGCTCTTGCTTTGAATACAGAAA
>DAOVVZ010000191.1:0-4459 GCA_030636915.1 Methylomarinum sp.
CTAACCAATTTAACACTGCCAGAATGCGTGTTTTTAGCATAATTATCACTAATATATGAACTAGGTACCACCACTGAAGCGGTAATATCATCTTCCATTTGTATTTTTTCGGCGGCATAAAAATCCTGCCTAACCTTAAATGTGCGCCAACCACCTTGTTCATTAAACCCTACTCGCAAAAAGCTGGCCATAACGGGTCGACCTTCAAATTTAAGTTCATGCCCTGGTGATCCGTCAACAACATCTGCGGAAAAATAACTGCGCCAGTTTTCGCCCCATTCAGCCTGATAAAAGCGCTTAATCAATAGTACTAAGGCTCTGATATAAGGGGGTATCGCGTTTAACCATTCATTATATTCATCGGTATAACCGGTTGAGGGCGTTAATAATTTAATGACTGAGCCGAGACTTCGGTTATGGCTTAATAATGAGCGACTAGGTGCCTTATCAGCTTCATCAATAAATGCCTTAAAGCGATCACTATAATTTTTATCAAAAATTTCCTGCACTCTGTTTAAATCTTGCGTTAAGTTATTGACATAAAATGAATTATAAATAACCGCATCATTAATTGATTTAGAAATTTCTGATTTTCCTCCTCCAGAAACTGTACTCGGCTTATGACAAAATGTACCTTCTGCCGCTGTACCAATCAATCGCCATGAGGGAGCCGCTGGATGCTTAAGCAATTCCAGTTTATAGCCATTAGGCTTTATATAAATCTTCCCAGGCTGTAAACGGACAGTAGAAACTTTATTATCCGTACTCCAGATTGATGTCTCATTTGCCCAGGACAGTGTTTGTGTCATCACATCCATCTTTACATTTTGTGGTACGTAAATAATCTCAGGATATTGTTTATCTACAGCATAGCCTTCTGGCATAAGTTGCATTAACTCGCCATAGTTTTCAATCATTTCCTTAAAACTATAACCCGCTTCTTTACCTGCTCCTCCTGCTCCATACTCATTACCATGAATTTGACAATGAAATGCTAATGCACCTCCAGCATGTTCTTCTTCTGCAAAACCATAAAGGTTGGCAGCATAACCAATCTGGGTTTTTACTTCTTTTTTACAATAGCCAAAATAATTATCGGCCAATAAGGTAACAATAACTCCGCGCTCATCTCTGGCTGTTAATTTAAAAGCCTGGCCATCATTATATAATTCATCAGCGTCTCGCCAACACATACCATCATGACGTTGTCTTTCTGTTGCATCATCCCAATGCGGTAACCCCAGTTGTTTTTTAGTTAATTTAACTAAATGTGGCGCTAAAATAACGCACCCACTATGACCAGTCCAGTGTTCTACATCTAAAGCTGCATCAAATTCAGGCAACGCAGGGTTTCCACCATTTCCAAAAATAGTTTCAACAAAATCCAGATTACTGACCAGGGTTCCAGGGGCAAAAAAACGTATTTCCATACTCTTTTCTTCTGCAATCCCAGGAATTTCAGGACATACTGTTGGCCTTAACAACAGAGAACAAAACATATTAGCTGTTGTTTCTTCATTCGCAGTATAGGGCAGTACCATTAAATCTTTCGGTGGATTTAAGGCATGCATTAACATGGCAGCATAAGTTTGCTTAGGCACTTCTTTTTTATCGCCAGGTACGGGTAAACCACCTGCTGCAATATGAAATGAACCTTTGGTCGTTCTTCGATCACTTGCAGGGTTATGTAACACGCCTTGTTTTACTTTGTAACTGGAAACACAGTCAGAGTGAAATTCATTTTGTCCTATAGGTAAGGATAATTCTCTGGCTATGCCATGCCTATCTAACTCAAAGGTCATAATAGGTAAAGTAGGAATATTTTCTAGATTAAGATCAGCTAAATAGCTATTTAAAAAATCTTGGATTCGTTGATCTGCGGGGTAATGATGGGAAACTAACTGACGATTTTTTTCTACAAAGCTACGCAGCATGTCATCTGCTGTCGCCATAAACTCAATCGGCTCCCCCTTTAAACAGGTGGGTTGGCCACAAGAAGCCAATTTAAGATTTATGTACAAATGTAAATTCTGATGCAATAAAACCGGATCTTGTTCTGATCTATTTAAACCCAGTGCTTGAGAAAAATCCACAACCTATCTCCACGCAATCCTTAACGGATGCAATATGTTTAATGAGGTACCCTATTCTTACCAAGGGTAAGCAATCCAAACCCATAAATAAATTACAGGGCTATGCAATATAGCATAACAGCCTGATTTTGACAGTGGGCAAATAAGTACATAGGAGCTGTGGAATCATTCAGACTTAACTACTATGAACTAAAAGTTCACTATGGTTGTTGACTCAACTTGTCACATTAACAAGAACATTTACACCGAGAATAAGGCTGAGAGCTATAAAACGGCATGATAAAAAATAGTGTAATGACTTTTATCATGTCCGTCTCTGTATGATTATTTTTAAACATTAAAACTAGATTCAAGTAGAGAAAAAGACAAATAACCATTTTATTGATAATGTTATTGACTTGCAGAATAAAGCGCTGTATAAAAACTTTCAGCCATAAAGTTTAAATTTGCAGAATAAACATCGCCCGATCACTAAAAGTAAGGCTTATTAGGCTTTCGCATAACCTCGCCTACCTATAAAGTGTTATAGCTCCCTGTCAACAGTTGCCCAAATTTTAAAGCAATCGAAAAGGAAGACATTGAAACAATTTGACCATCACCTTAACAGCAATGCAATCGCACTTGAGATTGATGAAATGGATGTTGCTCAGCGTAAAGCCTTTCTCGAACTCACAGATGAAGACATCAATCTGCTGAAAAAAATACATGACTTACTTATTCCGTTTCAATCGGAATTTGTAGATATTTTCTACGAGCATATTTTCTCATTTAAAGAAATGCGCGATGTACTCTCTCGAAGTGATATCAGTATTGAGTCTCTTAAATCCACTCAGCTAGCCTATTTTCAGTCGTTAACCTCCGGTAATTATGATGTCGATTATTTCGATAATCGACTAA
The DNA here is from genome assembly GCA_030636915.1 of Methylomarinum sp. Lineage (GTDB taxonomy): Bacteria > Pseudomonadota > Gammaproteobacteria > Methylococcales > Methylomonadaceae > QPIN01. The sequence goes on from DAOVVZ010000191.1 coordinate 2,991, forward strand.
AAGTCGGATTAGCCCATGCCCGAATCGGATTGGATACTAGGTGGTATATCGGTGCTTATCTTAAATACATATCTGAACTATTCAACTATCTGGAAAGAATACATACAATTGATACTAGACAGTTAACCCGACTATTTAGCGCTATAACCAAAATTGTTTCTCTTGATATAGGGCTGGCTATCGACGCCTTCATCAGTTCAAAAAAACTAACTATTTCAAACTTGGAGCAACGTCAGAATAAACTTATTCAGGGTATTGATGGCTTTATCTGGGAATTTGATGTTTTCCAACACAAATATCGCTATGTCAGCTGCAAGGCTGAGTCATTATTGGGCTATTCTCAAAGCCAGTGGCTGGCAAACCCAGATTTCCAGCAACAAATCGTTTTTCCGGAATATCGTCAAGAAACATATTATGCTTTCATAAAAGCAATACAGGAAGGGGATAGTTTCGCTATTGAATATCGGGTAAGAACGGCAGATGGCCGTCCAGTATGGGTCAGTGAACACGTATCTGCCGAAAAAAACCATGATGGAAATGTCGTCTTGCTGCGTGGTTTGATGCTGGATATAAGTGAGCGTAAACACCATGAAGAACAACTATCTTATCTTGCCACCTACGACGAATTAACCGGTTTACCAAATCGCAGTTTGTTCAGCAGTCATTTGAAAATTGCTCTAGCCGAAGCCAAACGCAATGACAGTAAACTGGCTATCATGTTTCTTGACTTGGACGGATTCAAGGATATCAACGACAGCCTAGGACACGATGCAGGAGACCAATTACTAAAAACGATTGCTAAACGTCTGGCAGATCAGATATTGAGAGGCGCAGATTTTGTTGCTCGCTTTGGTGGTGATGAATTTTGCATGATTATTGAGTGCAAAAAGGATGAGTTCCAACCTGAGCATATTGCCCAGCGCTGCCTAGATGAACTAGGCAAACCAACGCTTATTGTTACTAGCAACATCTACCCAAGAGCAAGTATCGGCATTGCCCTATTCCCTAATGATGGCGACAGCACAGAATCCCTATTGCAATGTGCAGACAATGCCATGTATGCCGCTAAAGAATCAGGCAAACACCGCTACGCTTTTTACAACGCGGACATGACTTCCCAAGCCGAGTACCGGTTAAATCTGGAAAACGACCTCCGAAAAGCGGTGGAACAAGGTGATTTCGTGCTGCATTATCAGCCACAGGTATCACTGACTATAGGGAAGATGGTCTCAGTAGAAGCGTTGATTCGTTGGCAAGATCCCGTTCGCGGCTTGGTACCACCAGATGAATTTATACCTGTGGCGGAAAAGATAGGTTTAATCTCGGCCATCGGCGAATGGGTGTTAAAAACAGTTTGCCAACAGTTTATGGAATGGAAAAAAACTGATGTATCTATTAATCATATTGCGGTTAATATTTCCGGCTCACACTTTCGCACAGGCAAGCTTCCTACAACAATCACTAAAGTC
>DAOVVZ010000241.1:0-4003 GCA_030636915.1 Methylomarinum sp.
CAGAGTTAAACAACAGTTAAGATATTTAATCTAAGACATTTTTTACTGGACAGTTGTTGCTAAAATAGGAAAACTTACCTGCTGATTAACAATCTTCGACAAAGTGAGGTGTCAAGATGAAAACGAATACACCTGTTTTTAGTGTTTGGTGAAGCATTGTTTGATTGCTTTCCTGGCGGTGAACAAGTGCTAGGCGGCGCACCGTTTAATGTTGCTTGGCATCTACAAGCGCTGGGTAATCATCCTCATTTTATTTCTAGTATTGGTAATGACGAGTTGGGGAAGAAAATTTTAACTGCAATGCGTGATTGGGGTATGGTTACGCAATCGATACAGATTGATCCAGTGCATCAAACCGGCCAGGTTGAAGTCACAATAATTGAAGCTGAGCCTCATTACACCATTACGCCTATGTGTGCCTACGACTTTATTTCAGACGAAGTGGTGGAAAATCTACCTGACAATGGGATTCTTTATCATGGCACATTAGGTTTGCGAAATAGTATCTCACGGAACTGTTTATCATGTATTGCGCAACAGCCTGACTTATCGATTTTTCTGGATGTTAATCTGCGTAACCCTTGGTGGAAGAAACAAGAAGTATTTGATTGGCTGGAACAGGCGCGCTGGGCAAAATTGAATGAGGACGAATTACAACAATTAGGTTTTTTTTCGACCGACATTTGCCAGTCTATGCAAAAGCTGCTGACACAGTTTCAATTGGAGCAACTCATTGTGACGCAGGGTGACAAAGGTGCGACTGTGCTGGCGGAAGATGGCAGTTTATTTCAAGAAACTCCCGCACCAGTGGACTCTATCATCGATACGGTAGGTGCAGGTGATGGATTCAGTGCACTCTTTATTCATGGTTTAAGAGCAGGCTGGCCGATTGTAAAAACTTTGAGTGTTGCGCAGCGGTTTGCTGGCAAAGTGATTGGTTTACGTGGAGCAACGGCAACGGAACCTGTTTTTTACCAGGAATTCCTTTCATAGTGCCATATAGTCTTTAGCTTCAAAATAGCTGACTGATTATATTGTCCAATAAACGCCTACTATGCCGATCAATCAATATTGGAGCTGATTGAAACAGTGTTCTTTAATTGCTTAAAGACTCATAATTGACCATCAATAAAGCATTGCCTCGGCATATTGACTTGTTTAGAATTGAGGTTGTTGAAAACTCTGCTAAATCAAATAAGGAATCCTTTATGACATTTACTAAACCTTTAGAATACGGTGGGCACGCGCTTGTTTGGTCAGGGGATTGGACGCCACAAGGTGCACGACAAGCAATTAGTGGCGCTGCTCGTGCTGGATATGACTATATAGAAATAGCCCTATTAGATCCATGGAAGGTTGATGTGGCTTTGACTAAAGACCTGCTTCAAGAATTTAACCTGCGTGCTCACGCATCTCTTGGTTTGTCATCCGCAACAGATGTAACAAGTACCGATATGTCTATTGTTTCAAAAGGAGATGAATTACTTTGCAAAGCAACAGACGTACTTGCTGCTATTGGAGGAAAAGAACTTTGTGGTGTAATTTATTGTGCCCTGGGCAAATATCCAGGACCCGCATCGAAAGAGAATCGGAACAACTCGATTGCTGCTATGCAACGCTTAGCTGATTATGCTGCCGATAAAGAGATCAATATTAATCTTGAAGTTGTTAACAGATACGAAACAAATATCATGAATACGGGAATTGAAGGTTTGGCATTCCTGGATGAGGTCGATCGTCCAAATGCATATTTGCACCTGGATACTTATCACATGAATATTGAAGAAGATGGCATGGAAAAGTCTGTTCTAGCTGCAAAGGACAGACTTGGTTATGTTCATATAGGTGAAAGCCACCGTGGCTATCTAGGTACTGGAAATGTTGATTTTGATAAATTCTTTGATGCTCTTAAGAAGATCGGTTACCAAGGCCCAATAACATTTGAGTCTTTTTCGTCAGAAGTTGTTGATCCAAACCTTTCAAATACTCTCTGTGTCTGGCGTAATCTTTGGGATAACTCCGATGATTTAGCCCAAAAAGCACTCCAGTTCATGAAAGAACGTTACTAATTAGTTAGTTAACGATGGCATTACTGGATAAAATGAACTGTATAAGTCAACAAGTGACCTTTCTAGCCATACAACCGGCTTAAGCTTTGTGTTAACGACCCTGGCAAGGATGTTGATGTTTATTTTACCACCAGCGTAAAGACTATGAGCGAGATATGGATGAGCGATAGCAGCTATAAAAAAGCTATTGCAAACAAGCAACTGACGGTGGTTGGACATAATGTATTAACTCGTAATATTACTTCCTGGATGCAAAATAGTGTGTTTGCGGACTCTCTTTAGCCATTCAAAAGTATTCTTTAAAATAGAGATAACATGCATTTAATACATGATTAACGAATATGGATAACATTCAGGGTAAGCGCATATAAATTAGGCTATAAATAGGCGATACTACACAAATTTTCGAGCGAGTATCATGTCATTACGCCTAGTTGAGGCTTTTTCATCAATTGAAGACCCGAGAGTAGAGAGGCACAAACGCCACAAACTCATTGATATTATTATTCTCACTATTTGTGCAGTCATTAGTGGTTCTGATGGTTGGGAGTCTATAGAGCAATTTGGGGAGAACAAAGAAGACTGGTTGCGGCAATGGATAGCATTGGAAAATGGCATTCCATCACACGATTGTATTGCCCGTGTGATGGCTAGAATACCTGCTTCTGAAATGACCGATTGCTTTATTGCATGGGTAAGAAGCGTTGCGGATCTCACCGAAGGTGAAGTGGTTGCCATTGATGGGAAAACATTGCGACGCTCCTATAATCGGAAAGATAAGCTAGGTGCGATTCATATGGTGAGTGCGTGGGCTAATCAATCGGGATTATCGCTGGGTCAAATAAAAACAGAAGAGAAATCTAACGAAATCACAGCTATACCTGCGCTGCTGGACTTGCTGGAAGTTAAAGGTTGCATCATTACGATTGATGCAATGGGCTGTCAAACAGAAATTGCGGCAAAAATTTTTGAAAAACAAGCCGATTATGTTTTAGCGGTTAAAGATAATCAAAAGCACTTGCATGAAGCGATTACAGATTATTTTGACGAAGCCATTGCTTCTAACAAGGCTGAGCTATGTCAGTTACAGGTCCACGAAGAATGTAATGCAGAGCATGGACGCATAGAAATACGCCGGAGTTATTTATCAACCTGCTTAGCGACGTTGCCTGGTGCTGCTCGCTGGAAAGGACTGAAAAGTATCGGAATGGTTGAAAGTCAACGTACGTTTAATGGCAAAACGAGCTTAGAACGACGTCATTACATCAGCACATTAGAGGGCGTCCAGCGGTTTGCCAACGCAGCCAGATCTCATTGGGGCGTGGAGAATTCATTGCATTGGGTGCTTGATGTGACTTTTAGAGAAGATGACTCACGTATCCGTACGGGTTATGCACCAGAAAATTTTAATATTGTTCGTCAGGTAGCTATTAATTTACTAAAGAAAGAGACATCGAAAATGAGTCTGAAGAAAAAGCGTTTTAAAGCGGCATTGAATGATCAGTTTAGAGAAAAAGTGATATTTTCAGATTGAAATTTATATGCGCTTGCCCTGATTAAAAAACGTCTGGGTGCTTTATCCCAGGCTCATTATGTTTTTAAATGGTCTTAAAATTCATGGGCTTAAATGATAAATACTGTTTAATTTGATGCGTGTTTAAGGTGCTATAATTTTATGGCAAGACCCTGTTATCACTGAATGGGAATTTTATGCGCGTAATTTGTCCGTACTGTTTATCTAAAGCGATAATCACATCAAGTAATAGATTGAGTGGTCAAGTGTCTGACTTGTATTGTCAGTGCACTAATACGGCTGAATGTGCGGCTAGTTTTGTGAGTACGGTTGCTTATAAGCACACACTTAATCCATCCGCCTGCACGTACGACCTCAGAAATTGCCATGAGCTTGGTTAATCGTTTGAGTCAGGAGGAAA
>DAOVVZ010000164.1:0-4765 GCA_030636915.1 Methylomarinum sp.
ATGAGGGGAAAATTTGATAAAAGCTCTTGTCCAGGCGAGATATTTTTTTGATTTACTTAACTTTAGTTATATAAAACGCGTAGAATACGCCCCCTTTAAAACTTTAATATATTCAGGAGGCTGTCCGAGAATAGAAAACCAGCTGCGGAAAAGTCCTTTTGGTTATTTTTCCCATTAATTTTCGTTTAATAGCACAACTATTAGCCTTAAATGAACGAAAAAACTGACTCAAAAGGGTTTTCCCTCGCGACGGGTTCTATTTTCGGAGAGTCTCCGAGCCAGCAACACATTTAAATTTACTTTATCTTGATGTGATTATTGGTGTACTTCTACCTGGAAAAAATAATGCTCGCAACCGCAAATATCACCATGCAATTTGGCGCTAAGCCACTATTTGAAGACGTTTCTGTTAAGTTTACAGATGGTAACCGATATGGACTCATTGGTGCTAACGGATGTGGAAAATCAACCTTTATGAAAATTTTGGGGGGGGATTTGGAACCCTCCGCAGGTAATGTGTCAAAAGATCCGCATGAGCGAATCGGCAAATTAAAGCAGGATCAATTTGCTTATGAAGCCTATGGGGTGATTGATACCGTAATTATGGGGCATGAAGAGTTATGGGCTGTTAAGTCTGAGCGTGATGCTATTTATGCTAAAGAAGAAATGACTGAAGCAGATGGTATGCGTGCTGGTGATCTTGAGTCTGAATTTGCTGAAATGGATGGTTATTCAGCTGAGGCGCGTGCAGGGGAATTATTGGCAGGGGTAGGTATACCTGTTGAGCAGCATTATGGTCTGATGAGTGAAGTTGCACCGGGTTGGAAGTTACGTGTGTTGTTGGCACAAGCTTTGTTTTCTGAGCCAGATATCATGTTGCTGGATGAGCCAACAAATAACCTGGATATCAATGCTATTCGTTGGTTAGAGGGGGTGTTGAATGAGCGTAACTGCACTATGGTTATCATCTCGCATGATCGGCATTTTCTTAACAGTGTCTGTAGTCACATGGCCGATTTAGATTATGGTGAAATACGTATTTATCCTGGGTCTTATGATGAATACATGACAGCTGCTACCCAGGTTATTGAAACCATGCAGTCAGAAAATGCTAAAAAGAAAGCACAGATTTCTGAGCTTAAAGCGTTTGTCAGTCGATTTTCTGCTAATGCTTCAAAGTCAAAACAGGCTACATCGCGCGCAAAACGATTAGATAAAATTAATTTGGACGAAATTAAGCCTTCTAGCCGTCAAAACCCTTTTATTCGTTTTGATCAAGATAAAAAGCTGCACCGATTGGCGTTGGAGGTGGAAGGCTTGAGTAAAAGTTTTGATCAAGAGTTGTTTGGTGGCTTCAATTTAATGGTAGAGGTTGGTGAGAGAGTCGCTGTTATTGGACCTAATGGGATAGGTAAAACGACTTTGTTGAAATGTTTAGCCGGTGATATGGAGCCAACAGCGGGTAAGGTGAAATGGTCTGAGAATTCAGATATATCTTATTGTGCTCAGGATCACGCACCTGAATTTGCAGAAGATATGCAGTTGTTTGAATGGATGGAACAATGGGGTAAACCCAGTGATGATGATCAGGTTATTCGTGGAACACTGGGTCGGTTATTATTCTCTCAAAATGATATTGATAAAAAAGTCAGTGTGCTTTCGGGTGGTGAAAAAGGCCGGATGATCTTTGGGAAGTTGATGTTACAACGTGCCAATATTATGTTGATGGATGAGCCAACCAACCATTTGGATATGGAATCTATTGAAGCATTAAATTTGGCTTTAGAAAACTATCCAGGTACTTTGATTTTTGTCAGTCACGATAGAGAGTTTGTTTCTTCTTTAGCAACCCGTGTTATAGAGTTAACACCCACAGGGATTGTTGATTTTAGAGGGACTTATGAGGATTATTTAAGTAGTCAGGCTTAAAAGGATATTGTAGCGTTGTATGCTGGGTTGAGGAAACGAAACCCAACATACACTGAGCTCTTATTTCTAATGTAAAAAAAGGGGCGTATAGATTTTATCTATACGCCCCTTTTTATATACTCCGAGAAGTATTGTCAGTAATTATGCTTTTGCTAATTCAGTACGCATTTCATCAATGACTTTTTTGTAGTCAGGTTGGCTGAAAATTGCAGAACCTGCAACAAACATATCAGCACCCGCAGCTTTAATCTCACGAATGTTGTCAACTTTAACACCACCGTCAATTTCTAAACGAATGTCATAACCACTGTCATCAATTAGTTTTCTAGCCTGGCGTAATTTATCCAATGTTGCTGGGATAAAAGATTGTCCACCAAAGCCAGGGTTAACTGACATTAATAAAATAATGTCTACTTTATCCATTACGTAATCTAAGTAGCTTAATGGTGTTGCTGGATTAAATACTAAGCCAGACTTACAACCTGCATCACGAATCATCTGTAAAGAACGATCAATATGAGTCGAGGCTTCAGGATGAAAAGTAATCATGCTAGCACCTGCTTTAGCAAAATCAGGGATGATTCTGTCTACAGGCTCAACCATTAAATGTACGTCGATTGGAGCGGTTACACCATGTTTTCTTAATGCATCACAAACCAAAGGACCAATAGTTAAGTTTGGTACAAAGTGGTTGTCCATAACATCAAAATGAACAACGTCAGCACCAGAAGCTAAAACATTATCAACTTCTTCACCTAACTTAGCGAAATCTGCGGAAAGGATGGAAGGAGCTATCCAGTTATCTGTCATTTTCTAATCCTCTTTGTTTAAAACAGCTATTATATCTTGTTTTATTCCATCTAGGCTTTTCTAAAAAACAAGTTTTTATGAATTATAAAACACTGTGATTTAGTCTGTTAATTAATTGGATGGGGTTAGTGATTGAAATTTAAGTGTTTATTGCAATATTTGTGAGGGAGTGATGGGGAATAAATTAACTTGTTTTAAAGCTTATGATATTAGAGGTGAGCTTGATGTTGAACTGGATAATGGTGTTGCTTATAGGGTAGGGCGCGCATTTGCAAGGACACTCAGTTTAAAATCTGTTGTTGTTGGTGGTGATGCAAGAGCAACCAGCGCAGATTTAAAAATGGCATTAGCGGAAGGTTTGCAAGCAGAAGGCTGCAATGTTATCGACATAGGTATGGTTGGAACAGAAGAAATTTATTTTGCCACTAGTTATTTGAATGTGGATGGTGGCGTTGAGGTAACGGCATCTCATAACCCCATTAATTACAACGGTATGAAATTGGTCAGAGAGCAAAGTAAACCTGTTTCAGGCGATACCGGATTACGAGATATACAGCAGATGGCAGAGCAGCAGCCATGGTTAACGGAAGCTGCTAAGGCTGAAAAAGGCAGCTATAGCAAAGTGTCTATTTTGGCTGCATACGTTGATCATTTGTTGGGATATATCAATGCTGAAAATATTAAACCACTCAAACTCGTTGTCAACTCAGGTAATGGTTCGGCCGGGCATGTGGTAGATACGCTGGAGCAACAGTTTAAGGCGTTATCAATACCTATCGAGTTTATAAAAGTACATCACCAACCTGATGCAACTTTCCCGAATGGTATTCCTAATCCGTTATTGCCTGAAAATAGAGCCGATACCAGTGATGCCGTTAAAGCACATGGTGCGGATATGGGGATTGCATGGGACGGTGATTTTGATCGTTGTTTTTTGTTTGATGAGCAAGGTCAATTTATAGAAGGCTATTATATCGTAGGCTTGTTGGCGGATGCTTTTTTAAAGAAACAAGCAGGTGAAAAGATAATTTATGATCCTCGTTTGACATGGAATACCCAAGAAATTGTCGAGCAAGCGGGGGGGGATGCCATCATGTCAAAAACAGGTCATGCCTTTATTAAAGAGCGCATGCGCAAAGAAGATGCTATCTATGGTGGCGAAATGAGTGCACATCATTACTTTAGAGACTTTTTTTACTGTGATAGTGGCATGATTCCTTGGTTATTGGTTGCAGAACTGCTTTGTGTGAGAAATAAACCATTATCATCAATGGTGACTGAGCGCATTGCTAAATTCCCTTCTTCGGGTGAAATTAATAGCAAACTAGCAGATCCTAAAGCAGCAATAGAGCGAGTTCTTAATGCTTATAAAGCCGATGCTAAAAATATTGATATGACCGATGGCATTGGTGTTGAGTTTGATGACTGGCGATTTAATTTACGCACATCAAATACCGAGCCAGTCGTTAGGCTTAATGTAGAGTCACGTGCTGATGTCGCTTTAATGCAAGCCAAAACCGATGATTTGCTGAAATTATTACGGCTATAGGTAGAGATAGCTTCAATATAAGGTAAAATACACCGCATTATGTAGTCTTGATGTAATGAAATGAAATCAAGGTTTATCTATGATTCCTTGATTCCGCTTTACTGTATCAAGGCTACGATAAAAATACGCTGTTTTAAACATACAAAAAAGGTAAATAAGGTAAACAATGAAGAATTATAAAATCGCAGTGTTGGCGGGTGATGGAATTGGCCCGGAAATCACAAAGGAAGCACTTAAAGTTCTAAAACTGGTTGAAGAACGTAATGATGTGACATTTGAATTGCTACCTGCGTTATTCGGTGCATGTGCTTATTTTGCAACAGGTGATGCATTTCCTGAAGAAACAAAAGCGATTTGTGATGGCGCTGATGCAATTCTTAAAGGGCCAATTGGCTTGAGTCATGAAGAGTCTAAAAATATTCCTGTAGATAAGCAACCAGAGCGTGGTGCATTATTGCCTATGCGTCGCCGTTACAA
>DAOVVZ010000201.1:0-4372 GCA_030636915.1 Methylomarinum sp.
GCATAATTTTGGTATTACAGGCAATAAAGACACGGCTATCGGCAAGATGTTTGGTGTTTTATTGGTTCAAAATAAACACAATGATATTGGATATTTAGCCGCATTTTCTGGGAAATTGGCTGAGACAAATCACCTTTCAAAATTCGTTCCACCTGTCTTTGATATGCTGGCTGAAGATGGTTTTTTTATGGTGGGTCAAAAAGAGATTAATCTAATTAATGAGCAGATTAAAAGTCTAGAGAAAAACCCTCAAATTTTAGAATTTGAAACAGCTTTAAATTCTGAAATAGAATCTTCTATGCTAAAAATTAAAGAACATAGAGAGAGGATGATTGAGGGGCGTAAAACTAGAAAAGCCCAAAGGATTGCGGCTGAAATAGGGATGAATGCTGATGATTTTTTACAACTTAAAGATCAATTAAGTAAAGAAAGTATTAAACAAAAAAATCAGCTAAGAGACTTAAATAGTTATTGGGGTGAGAGAGTTAAAAAAGCAGAAGCAAATCTTAATCTTGTTACCGATGAAATTACGGCTTTAAAAAACCAGCGTAAAGACTTATCCGCCGCTTTACAGCAAAAACTATTTGATCAGTATCGTTTTCTAAATAAAAATGGTAAGTCAAAAAGCTTGTTTGATATTTTTAAGGATACCTCTCAGCTCACTCCGCCAGCGGGGGCAGGGGAATGTGCTGCGCCAAAATTATTACAATATGCCTTTAAAAGGGAGTTGAAGCCTCTGGCTATGGCTGAATTCTGGTGGGGGGAGTCGCCTAAATCAGAGATTAAAAAACATCAAAATTTCTATGGGGCTTGCCAAGGAAAGTGTCAGCCTATTTTAGAACATATGCTTGAAGGGATTAAAATGGATGACAATCCCTTATTAAATAACTCCGCTAAAGAAAAATCGATCGACATTGTTTATGAGGACGATGTCATGTTGGTGATTAATAAACCCGCCGAGCTCTTATCTGTACCTGGAGCAAACATAGAAGACTCTGTTTATTTACGCATTAAACAAAGCTATCCCAGAGCCACAGGTCCTTTAATCGTACACAGACTCGATATGTCTACCTCAGGCTTAATGTTGATTGCCTTAACCAAGGACGCGAATAAAAAACTGCAAAGACAATTTATAAAACGCACGATAAAAAAATGCTACGTAGCCTTATTAGACGGCTTAATAAAAGAAGATGAAGGCATTATAGACCTACCGCTACGCGTTGATTTAGATGACAGACCTAGACAATTGGTCTGTTATGAGCATGGAAAGGCAGCTAAAACCCAATGGGAAGTAATAGAGCGAAAGAACAACCAGACAAAAGTTTATTTCTATCCTGTCACCGGACGGACACACCAATTACGTGTACATTCAGCTCATTTAAACGGATTAAACACACCAATTTTAGGGGATGATCTCTACGGTGATAAAGCCAACCGCTTACACCTGCACGCAGAGTCTTTAGAGTTTAACCACCCAGTCACCAGAGAGTTATTGAGCTTCCAAATTGAGGCTGAGTTTTAAGCCGTAGGCTTTTAAAATCTTACAGAATGGCTTATTTCCAAATGGCACTTACATAGACATTTAAGGAGCCTCTGATTAAGTCTGGACGAAGTAGATTATGCTCATAATATTCAGATTCAAGGCAAAAATTGCACGTAATAGCAGGCTATTGCGAAGGTTTTTAACGCAGAAGCTGGATATTCTGGGCATAAGGTACGAGTTCATGACTTGATCAGAGGTTCCTTAATTATCGTTTCCATCGCTCCTACGTGGGAATGCATCCTATTACGCTCTGCGTAATAATGGTGCATATTCATGTTACTGCTATCAAGCCTAGAAAATAAATATGATGAACAGAAGAAATAATCGCATCTTGATGCTTCTTTATATTATTTGTTTTCTCTTTTTACGATCACGAGTATTGATGGAGAAATGTAATGGCATTCACTGCCGATAAAACAGTCTAATTTTACTAATGAAAATGGTTCGCATTATTACCTATAACAAAGTGGGCAAGACTTTGTGTATTAAAGGCTCTGAGAGATAGTCGTTAGGAAAAAAATAGGGACTAAGGATTTTTCTTGATAAAAATAATAACCTAGGGCTTTACTTGGTATGAGTATTAGAATATTCTAATTCTCCGATGCTGCTGATGAGTATCGTGTTACAAGAGTAACATATGTCAGACTGAATTAATTAAAGCAACATATGTCCAATTGAATTGACTAATTTTCATATTTTGAGGGGTTACTATGAAAGCGAAACTATTATTTATCTCCAGTATATTGGCTGTAACAGCTGGATGTGCAACAACGGATACAGGCTCTAGTGCCGAATCAGCTGTGCATGAGCATAAGGTGTACAATGAAACACTTAATCCACGTCAAAAAGAATATCCAAATCATTTGGGGTTTAATGATTTGCATATTCAGGCGATTCGCCATTTAAAACCGGATACGCATGATGTACATGACCCTAAATTACAAACCATTGTTCATCATCATTGTAAGGCTTATGAAGATTCAACATTAATCTGTTTGATGTTTCATTCGGGTATGAAAGACCAGGATAAGCCTATCGGTTTTGAATACATTATTACCACTGAGCAATATAATTCGTTACCTGAAGAAGAAAAAGGCTATTGGCATTATCATTTAGTTGAAGTGCCTCGTGCCCATGCGACTTTTCCTGATTTAACAGCAGAAGAAGGCGCTAAAATTTTACCAGCAGTTAATGAAACATACGGGAAAGTCGTTTATTTTAAAAAACCTGAGGATAAATTTCCATTAGGCGAACCATATATTATGATTGTTCAGGATATGCCTGAACAAGATTAAAGTAGAGTGATTTAAAAGTCGGCAAAGTCAATTGTCGACTTTTTTTATTTGTACAGTAGGGCTTGTATGCAGTTTTTTCTTCTCATCTTCTTAGTAATCTCTATGCCTGTTATTGCCAATAACAGTCTGGGCTTGCCCCCCGTTAAAATTCCAGTCAATAATCCACAGTCAGCCGAAAAAATCGCACTAGGACGTGCTTTTTTTAATGACCAGCGTTTTAGTCTGGATGGTTCTATCAGCTGTGCCAGTTGTCATCAAAAAGACAAAGCATTTACTGATGGATTACCTGTTGCTAAGGGGATTAATGCACTTAGAGGAACTCGAAATTCCCCCACCGTTATTAACGCAGCATTTTTTGATACATTGTTTTTAGATGGTCGAGAAAGTAGTCTAGAAGGGCAAGCATTAGGACCTTTCTTAAATCCTATTGAACACGGACTGGAAAATAAACAACAAATTTTAGATGTGGTATTAAGTGATGCTGATTATAGCCAACAGATCCAGCAGGTCTTTAATATTACAGAGCATGAAATATCGGTTCAGCATGTGGCCAAAGCAATTGCCAGTTATGAGCGGACTTTAATTGCTGGGAATTCACCATTTGACCAATATTATTTTGGTAGAGACAGAACAAAATTATCAGCTAGTGCTGCCAGAGGGTTACTTATTTTTAGGCGTAAGGGAAATTGTGCTAATTGTCATGAAATATCACTGAATAATGCCTTATTTACTGACAACCGGTTTTATAATATTGGCTGGGGTTTTGATAAATTAAAGTCCGTGTTGGATCGTTTTATTGTAGTGCTACAAAATGGTTCCGATCCAAAGCGATTTCCTTTGTCCAGTGAGCAAAGATCCGAACTGGGTCGGTTTAATGCGACTAAAGTAATAGCTGATATTGGCAAGTTTAAAACGCCTACCTTACGAAATATTGCACAAACTGCACCCTATATGCATGATGGCAGTGTACAAACCTTAGAAGAAGTTGTGGATTATTATGATAAGGGGGGGGTAAAAAATAGATTTATTGATGCTGCTATATTTCCTTTACATCTAACAGAGCAGGAGAAATTAGACTTGGTGGCTTTTATGAGGTCTCTAACGAGTTCTCAATTTTTAGAAAAAGCTAGGCAATAGGGCTTCTTCAATAGCACAAATATTTTTAAGTAAATATTCGATTGCTCCAATTCACATCTGATAAATTTTTATGATTTACAAGGTGTTAGCACGTAGATAGGAAAAGCGATAACGCCTTCCGTCGTCACACAATAGAGCATCCCTTACATTTCATGATGACTGTGTATTCCGCAGAGTGCTGAATAACGCTGGTGCTCATCCAGCTTTCGGAAGAAGTATTAAAAGCAATAGATAAGCGAACAGCCATATTAGGACTTATACCTGCTTTTCCGTGATAGTCTTCATAATTAATAATTTCTGCATGCTCTCTATTCATTAGAAAAGTCACTCGCCAATTTCCACTAACTTTTACTGACAAAATATCATTTCTTTCGCCAGTTAGCTGATGAAGTGATAA
>DAOVVZ010000140.1:0-5105 GCA_030636915.1 Methylomarinum sp.
AACACTACGACACTTGATATACAGCCTTAAAAATAATACCATTACCGCCTCATTCCACGCATATTACTTTTAATTCCGCGCATCATATTAGTCATATTACCTTTAGCAAATTTCTTCATCATCTTCTGCATCATCTTATGCTGCTTAAGAATCCGATTCACATCCTGCAACTCTTGCCCACAACCTTTGGCAATTCTTTTTTTCCGATTACCTTTAATCAAATCAGGAAAATGTCTTTCCTGTAAAGTCATTGAATTAATCACTGCAATTTGCCTTGCAATCATTTTATCATCAACTTTATCTTTCATATCTTGTGGCACACCACCCATTCCAGGCAGTTTATCCATCATTGCGCCAACCCCACCCATATTTTGCATCTGTAACAACTGGTCTTTAAAGTCATCCAGATCAAAACTTTTTCCTTTGCTGATTTTTCTAGCAAGTTTTTCTGCTTTTTTCTTATCGGCTTTTTGCTCAATATCTTCAATAAGAGAGAGCATATCCCCCATACCTAAAATACGAGAAGCAATCCGATCAGGATGGAAAGGCTCTAGGGCATCTGTTTTCTCACCCATACCGATAAATTTAATCGGCTTACCAGTAATATGTCTGATAGATAATGCCGCGCCACCGCGAGCATCACCATCAGCCTTGGTCAAAATCACACCCGTTAGCGGCAATGCATCATCAAATGCTTTAGCGGTGTTAGCTGCATCCTGCCCAGTCATACTATCAACAACAAACAGTGTCTCAACGGGATTAATCGCTGCATGCAGCTCTTTAATCTCGCCCATCATTTCATCATCAACATGCAAACGACCCGCAGTATCGACAATCACTACATCAAGAAACTGTTTTTTGGCAGCTTCAATTGCATTTACAGCAATATCAACTGGTTTTTGCGAAACATCACTCTCAAAGAACACCAGATCAAGGTCATCAGCCAGTGTTTGTAGCTGTTTAATCGCCGCAGGGCGATAGATATCCGCACTGACCACACCGACTTTTTTCTTTTTAGTCTCTTTCAGCCAGCGACCCAATTTTGCAACTGTTGTTGTTTTACCAGCACCCTGCAAACCAGCCATCAAGACGATAGCTGGAGGATTAGCTTTAAGATCTAACTCCTCATTTGCCTCCCCCATCACTTTAACTAATTCAGCCTGAACCAGTTTAATTAAAGCCTGACCAGGGTTTAAACTGCTTTGAACTTGCTTCCCTAGCGCACCCTCTTTTACCTGTTCGACAAAATCGGTAACGACAGGCAAAGCCACATCAGCCTCAAGCAGAGCCATACGCACTTCACGCAGGGTATCTTTAATATTAGCCTCGGTTAGCTTACCTTGGCCTTTTAAATTTTTAAGCGTACTGCCTAAACGGTCGGATAAATTATCAAACATAGGAGATTATTTTTGTTATATAAATGTTATTGGCCAATTCAAATGCACTATGACTATTTAGCGCAATATATTACCATATGATTCAGCATGACTTTTTGATTTTTCTTTACCGCAACCCAAACTGGCAAATATCATGAGCTCTATTATTACAGGCGCAATCTCTATCTGCCTTTATCTGGTTTCGACAGGATTCACTCTCAAAGAGCTTAAACAAAAAAAAATCTCTCACACCACCATGTACTTAGCGTGGTTGGCTGTGTTATCACACTTGAGCTATAGCGGCTTGCTATTCACATTAAATAACGGATTCAATTTTAGCTTCTTTCACACCACCTCATTCATTTCATCACTGATTGCACTGCTATTGCTTTTAACCTCTCTAAGTAAGCCCGTAGAAAAGTTAGGGCTTGCTATCTTTCCTTTCGCTGCCATCATGCTTAGCCTTGACCTTGCTTTTTCTGATAACACACAGCTTCAGCAACAGTACAACTGGCAAATGAACATACACATACTGACATCCATTATTGCCTTCAGTTTACTTAATATTGCTGCTTTACAAGCCATATTATTAGCTATGCAGGATAAACAACTAAAAAACCATCAAACCAGTAATATATTGCATTCACTCCCCTCTCTGCAAACGATGGAAACCTTGTTATTCCAAATGATTGGCACGGGTGTGGTTTTTTTAACTCTATCACTTATTAGTGGATTTGTTTTTATAGAAGACTTGTTTGCACAGCACTTAGTACATAAAACCACACTCTCGATTTTTGCCTGGCTGATCTTTTCTGGATTATTATTTGGACGCACCTATTACGGATGGCGGGGGAAAACAGCCATGCAATGGACTTTAGTTGGCTTTGTGTCTTTGGCACTCGCCTATTTAGGCAGTAAGTTTGTATTGGAGTTGATTTTAAAGACAAGCTAGCAGTCTTACAATTTCTATCTGATTGATTAAACTTCACTCTTCCAGGAATAAAGAAAGGATTCATTTTATCATTTGGAAGTGAAGCTTCCGTAGCCTTGTTACACCAAGTGGAATCATGGTTATTTTGACCCTCAACCCCTTGATTCCGCACTGCCGCATCAAGGTTACATTGACTTATTAACCCAGCAAAGTTAAGTTAAAAGAGCAATTGCAGAGAGTATTTTAGAAAAGAGAAGTCGTACAAGCCCAACTTAAATTACTTTTTTGAATACGCCTTAATGGCTTTTTTACCCAACCCAAAGTCCTGTAAAACTTGGGTAAGATATTTTTTCTTGTGCCGCCCCAATTCTTGCAACTGATCATCTAGGTCAAGAATAGCTTGTATCCCTACTTGAATCGCCAACACATCATCTGCCAGTTCAACTTCATCAGCAAAATAGAGCGATAATAATAACCGCCGCTCCTGCTCAATCACAATCACTTCATCCCAACAATCTGCCTTTGCTTTTTCTAACATAGACTGACTTATTACAACCAAGCTTTCTATATTAATATCACCCGTTTTCAACTAACCAGCCACTTGACCATCAATAGCATCCCAGCTGGATTTAATATCAATCATTAAGCCTGAAACTTCATCTAACACTGACTCATCATTTTTTACATTAGCCTTCATTAACTGACGAATCATATAATCGTATAGACGATCTAAGTTAATGGCTATGTCCCCACCTAACTCAATATTTAATGATGCCCGCAAACCCGCTACAATATTGATTGCTTTAGTAATATTAACACCCTTACTAGCAATTTCATTCCGATTAACATTACCTTTAGCCAAAGCAATTTTTTCCAATACACCCTCCATCATCATTTGAACCAATCGATGAGGTGAAGCATCCATAACTCCACTGTGAACACCAACAGTTTTATACTGTTTCATTGCTGCACTTGCATTCATTTTTATATCCTTGTTCTGACTTATTCTTTCATGCCGTTAATAACAACAAACATGCTTGATTACTATATATATCGTCCTGAACACATAAAACTTTAGACTAATTTTTGATTTTACTATTTAGTTTTCCGAACCACACCAGGCAAATTACTCAACTGCTGAGATAAAAAACCACTGGTTGATTGCAACTGCCCCAACAAGGTATCCATTGCATTAAATTGAGCTCTATAACGCTTTTCGATAGACGCTAATCTTTTACCTAACTGCTCTCGATCATCAGCGACACCTTTAATTCCCGCTTTTAAGCCGCTAGTTCTGGACTCAAGCACACCATCTGAAGCCAAATAGCGACCCAAAGTTTCATCCAGTTTGGATGCCAACCCATTTTCCCCTGCAAACAACTGAGATATAGAAGTAAAATCAGCAGATAATGCCTCATCCAACTTACTTCCATCAACCTGAAAATGCCCTGCTTCGTCTGTAGTAACACCAATTCCAGCTAAAGTGCCAAATGGTGAACCATCACTAGTGCCACCCAGAATATTACGCAGACTATTTTGCACACCTCTTAGTGCAGAATCACCCTGCAAGGGGCCTGCCACTTTAGTTTCCGGGTCAAAACTTGATAACCCTCTCAATGTATCAGTTAACTTATTATATGTATTAGCAAATCTATTGATTTTTGCTGAAATAGCACCCTTATCCATCTCAACAGTCAAGGTTTCCGTCGTGCCTACCTCTGCTTTTTTAAGATCAATCGTAACACCCGCAATAACATCAGAAAAACTATTACTCCCCTTAGTAACCAACTGACCATCTAAATTAAACGTAGCGTCCTGTGCAGCTTGAGCAACAACCAAATTAGCAGAATCTAAACGTGCCAAATCAAAACCGTCAGCACCATCGTCATCCACTGCAGCCACAGTAATAGTGTTTGCAGCTCCAATATTACCAGAATCCAGCACCAACTGAGGACCACCATCAACATTAATAATAGATGCTGTTATTCCAGGATTATCTGATGCAGCATTAATTGCATCACGTATACCCTCCAAGGTATTGTTACTGCCATCTACACCAATCTGAAATGTTGTTGCTCCCAGAGAAATATCTAATGTACCTGTACCAATAACCTCGGTATCTGAATCTGTAAAACTATTGGTTCGTATCTTTTCAGATTGAGCCAGAGTCAATACCTCTAAATTATATACACCTGCTAATGCGGTATTATCTGCTGACGTCGAAAACAAAGTTGCATCACTCGAACTGGCAGATCGTGGCTGCAACCCAGTATCACTATTCAAACTACTCAAGCTTGACTGAAACTCACTCAAAGCTGATTTTAATTGCCCAATCGCTGATAAATCTGACTGAAATGCCGCCTCTCGCTTATTTAAACGAAATGAGGGGGCGGAACCCTCAGCCCTAACCAACTGAGTAACCAAACTGTCAATATCTAGACCAGAACCTATACCTGAAGATGTAAGAGCCATAACATCACCTTTTAAAATTCAATCGATTTCACTAAGCGCTTTATTAAAAATAATTCATCACGCTGTAGAGCTAAATAAACTAATCTTTTTTGCCTTATCGCCTTCATCCAACTGCTCATTCAAGTTTCTAGCCAATGACAATATTTCTTCAGAAGGATACTGCCTTATAACCTCATCACTCTTTGCATCCTTTATTGTTACAACTTCCCGGCCACTTTCTTCATCAATTGAAAAGACAAGATCACGCTGCACATTTTGAACATGCTCACTGATTTTAGCTATCGCCGAAGATAAATCCTCAGTTTCAGTCTCGGCTTTAGCTTCAG
>DAOVVZ010000134.1:0-5157 GCA_030636915.1 Methylomarinum sp.
CTGGCTCACTGGAGTAGTACATGGACCCGGAAGTCCACCTGTTAATTTGGAAAGAGATAGTTTGCCTGACAAATATTTGCATCGCTTATATGGAGATATTACTCATACGATAAGATGTCAATATCCGGTTGAAAATTGGGACCAAGCTTTCGCACTCACATTGGGGCGCGAACCTACAAATCCTCAACCGATATATTATGCGAAAATTCTTAGAGAAGACATCCCTTATTCAAATGGAGTCAACCTAAAACCAGGAGACTATCGAGTAGAAGTTAGTAAAGAAGGTTACTCCTCTAAAAAGCAATGGATAACAATTGATAATAGTGATTTAGAAATACAAATCACCTTAGTTCCAGAATATTAAGGAGCGCGCACGAAATAAGTTTAACAACTGGCGTAGGCACCACCACGGGCGAGAAACACATGGATGTGCAAGTGTCGCTTGAAGCAGGAGCTGGTTGCACCCTTAACTGGCTACGTAACTTTTTAGCGATTCTTCTGCTTTAGTACAAGCTAATTGTCGAAGCTATTTTGTGCATGTTCCTAGGAGTCTATTTAAATAGTTGCCTCTAAAAACTGACGGTGATTACTTTTTCTCTGGTACATATAAAGAAGAAACATTCCCGGCCGACTTAGATGATTGCTTATCAGAGATAATTTTAGCCGTGCCTCGTCTTTCAACCTGATCAATCCTTACAATCTCGTGCATTGGAATAAAGGAGCGTTCAACCCCTTCAAACTCTGTCCTTAATTTATCTTCACTGGGATCAAGTACAATGGTACTTTTTTCACCAAAAACAAAATCCTCAACGATTACAAATCCATACATATCACCTTGGTAAACACTTTTAGCATAAACTTCATAAACTTGCTCTCTGTTAACGAATACTATTTTATAAATATGTTTTTCTGACATTACAACTTACATCCAGTTAAAATACTTACTTAATATTGTAATACCAATTACATCTAGTTTGTATTAAATCCCCTTTCTGTACTTATGAGTAAATAATATGTCTTACACAGTTTATCTATCTGGTGAAATCCATTCCGACTGGCGAGAACAAATCAAGCAAGGTATTATTGAGAATCAGCTTGATATAGAGGTTTTAAGTCCCATCACGAATCATGATGACAGCGATAATGTAGGTTCAGAAATTTTAGGTACAGAACCAGACAATTTCTGGAAAGACCATAAATCAGCCAAAATTAACGCACTGCGTACCAATAGTTATATCAGCAGGTCTGATATTGTTATTATTCGATTTGGTGATAAATACAAACAATGGAATGCTGCTTTTGATGCAGGCATTGCTGCTGGATTAGGCATCCCCACCATTATTATGCATAGCCCTGATTTAACTCATCCCCTTAAGGAAGTTGATGCAGCTGCACTGGCTGTTACAGAAACTCCAAGCCAAGTGGTAGAGATTTTAAAATATATTTCTCAATCTTAAGCGTCTTCCCGCTCTCGGTATATTAAAAAGTGTGTGAGCCGAACCTTTATCAAAATGAGGATGCTTTCACATTTTAAATATATTTATCAATCCTTTACTTTCTTACATACTCGGCTGGGGTGTATGATGAACTTTAAGTTATATGGGAGATCTTCAAATGTTTACCAATCTATCTACAAGTGCCGTTAACTTATTTTCCGACGCTCAGCATAAAGCTGCGACAGCTTCGCATACCATTGCAACATTACCTGTAGCAAAAGATGAAGTAGGCAGTAGCGAATTTCGTTCTGACGACTTAATTAAACCCATTTTAAGCTTAAAAGAAGCTGAAATTGAAACATCGGCAGCTGTTAAATTACTAAATACTGAGCAAGAAATGCTGGGATCACTTTTTAATGAAACTGCCTAACTCAGATACTGACGGATACTTCATACCCCAATTGTTCTAGTCTTTTTGCAAACTTTAACATCACCTCTTCAGCAGGTCTCTTTAATTTTTCAGCTTCTGGCTGCAAAGATGGTCTTGCTATAGTATAAAGCATGATTTTTTTTAGCTTAAATTTCGCCTGTTTTATTTGTTTTAACAGCTCAAAAAATGCCCCTCGCTGTTCCTCAGCATCTACACACTCGTCATAATCCAGCATACATGTCTGTAAATATGTTTCGCATAAAGCAGAGCATATTTCTAAATTTCTCAGGGTCTTTTCATTACTGAGTTTGTTATCATTAATAGCTAACCTTCCTTGCTCTGTTGCGCTGTCGAGCTTAAACCACACCTGTCCTTTATAGTTATTTAAAACTCTCAAACCTGCCTGAACTGAAGTCTGATGAATTAGACTACCATTTGTTATTAACACAAAATGACTTCCAGGCAATACAGCAAACTCTGTTGCAATATCTGCAATTAAGGCAACAGCCTTATCGAAGCCCTTTACACTGGTTGGCTCACCATTGCCTGAGATAGCAACATCTTTAATGATACGCAAGTTCTCAGCTACATTAAACTGATCAAAAAAGTCACCATTTAAGACTTCATTAAGAAAAAACCGTAACTCTTCCTCTAACAGCTTAAAATTCAACTCAGGAGCTGAGCCACGAACCAGATCAGGCACCTGACAATAAACACATCGCCAATTACAGGCGTTATTGGTATTAAAATTAATACCAATAGACAAGCCCCCTGCTCGCCTGGAAATAACAGGATAAACATACTTTAGCCCTGCAATATCTCGACTATGATCTGTTGTTGTTAATTTTTGGCTCATGCTTATTAATGATATGGATAATTCATGTTATTCTATCGGGTTAGGAATATTTATACTGAATTATTTGGAGACAAATCATGAGCGAAAGAATTGTAATGCGTACAGGCGAATCACTTGTTGCAGGTGGACCACCAGGAACAGCAGCTGAACCAGAGATTGTTATTGGTGAGTTAGACGGTCCTGTTGGAACAGCATTAGCTACTTTAACCGGTGATCAAGCGAGCGGACACTCAAAAGTCTTTGCTATTTTAAACACCGACATACAAGTACGCCCTGTTACATTAATGGTAAGTAAAGTGACCGTTAAAAACTCACGTTATACCAATATCTTAATGGGTACTGTTCAAGCAGCGATTGCTAACGGTGTTTTAGATGCGGTTCGTGCTGGCGATATTCCAAAAGAAAAAGCCAATGACCTAGGTATTATTTGTTCAGTTTGGTTAAACCCAAGCGTTGCAACAGATGATAACTTAGATCACCAAATCTTGTTTGATATCCATCGCAAAGCGACAGCACAAGCGATTCACAAAGCAATGACTAATACACCTGATATTGATTGGTTATTAGATAACCAGGACAAAATCACCCACAAGTATTTCCAAATGGGCTTAGACGGAAAAATCTAAAGCATTTCAATGTTCTTGGTACCACTTACAAGTCGTACCAAGAATCATCATTACTTCTAAATCACTTTTTCCAAACGATACTTTCCTCTTTTTCTGGGTTTGCTTGTACTGTCCCCGCCTCTAACTCAGAAATACATTGAGAGAAATCTGCAAACAAATGCGCTTCTGGTATTAAATTAGGGATTAACCTTACATTTCTGAACATGTCTTTAGGCTGCTCCTGAATCCCCGTCATTAGTACAATAATACCTTTTTCTTTTAAAGCGATAACAGCATCTTCAATCGCATAGATACCTGATTGATCAATATAAGGTACTTGACGCATGCGTATTATAACTACAGTTACTCCTGGTAAAGCACTCAGCCTTTCTTCAAGCCTGGAAACAAAACCAAAAAAAATGGGGCCGTCAAAATGTTTAATATAAACCTGTTCACGTACTTTACTTGAGATACTTGCTTCATCATCCCAGGCTTCTTCATGAGCAAAACTATCAACCGAACCCGTAGAATACTTCTGCTCCACTATGTCGCTCATCTTCTTCATAAACAACACAGATGCCAGCACCATACCTACAGCAACTGCTTGCAACAAATCAACAAAGACTGTCATCACTAGAACAACCAGCATAATAATTGAATCAGTCTTAGGCACATGAGGAATATGTCTAAAGCCTTTGTAATCAATAATTCCAATACCCACGGTAATTAAAATCCCTGCTAATACAGGTAATGGAATTAATTTAGCATAAGCACCAGCACCTAATAGAACAATGAGTAAGGCCATGCTATGAATCACACCAGAAATTCGCGTTTTACCTCCAGAATTAATATTAACCACAGTTCGCATAGTTGCTCCTGCACCTGGAATTCCGCCTATCATTGCAGCCCCCATATTACCTAGTCCCTGGCCTATCAATTCTTGATTACTACTATGCCGGGTTTTAGTCATATTATCGGCAACAATTGATGTCAGTAATGAATCAATCGTTCCCAAAGCAGCAAGTGTTAATGCTGGGATAATAATCAACATTGGATGACTCAAATCCACGCCTACTAAAGACTCTAATTGCAATGCAGGCAAGCCTTCTGGAATGTCGCCAATAATTTTGACATCTAAGCCTATTAGAGTTGAAACAATAGTTAATACAACCAATGCTACCAAAGGACTGGGTATCAACTTAGTGATTCGAGGGAAAAGATAGATAGTTGCTATAGTTGCTATGGCTAAAGACACTGAAGCTAAATTAATATCATCAGCTATATTAGGCAATTGTGAAAAAATGTCTAAAATCTTCTTGGGTGAAGTTTGCCCTAGAAAAGGAAAAATCTGTAACACGATAATAATAACGCCTATCCCGCTCATAAAACCAGACACTACCGGATAAGGCATATAGCGTATATATTGACCTATCTTGAAAACGCCGAGTAAAATTTGAAAAACACCAGCAAGTAAAAAAATGGCAATAATACTGCCCAGCGCAGCTTCAAGACTTCCCCCATGCGCATCTATTGCTGTTGAGATCACCACCGCTGAAACCACTGTCATAGGACCTGTTGGCCCACTGATTTGTGTAGGTGTGCCGCCAAACCACGCGGCAATCATACCAATGGCAATCGCACCATAAAGCCCGGCAATTGCACCCATACCTGACTGCAAGCCAAAAGCCAAGGCTAAAGGCAGTGCAACCACGCCTGCCGTTAAACCACCAAAGAAATCACCTCTTAAATTGGAGGTATCTATTATTTTTTTATCACTCATTATTTTTTTAAAACAGACGAAAGAGTTAAGTTATGGAAAATATATTAATC